>CANIDW010000121.1 GCA_947466165.1 Comamonadaceae bacterium
CGCCAGCTACGGGGGCGTCATCAACACCATGCCCAAGTTCGCTGCCTTTGCCTTGTTTTTTGCCATGGCCAATTGCGGCTTGCCGGGCACCGCCGGTTTTGTCGGCGAGTGGATGGTGATTCTGGGCGGCGTGCAGTTCAATTTCTGGATCGGTCTGGCCGCGGCCACCGCACTGATCTTCGGCGCGGCCTACACCTTGTGGATGTTCAAACGCGTTTACCTGGGCCCGGTCGCCAATGACGACGTCAAGGGCCTCTCCGATATCAACGCCCGCGAGTTCCTCATGCTGACCCTGCTGGCTGCTGCTGTGCTTTACATGGGCGTGTACCCCAAGCCCTTCACTGACGTGATGGACGCTTCGGTGCTGGACCTGCTCAAGCATGTGGCCTTGTCCAAGCTGAACTAAAAGCGCTGCTCACTAGAACCCTATTTCAAAGAATTCAGATGATTGACTCTTTAAGCTGGATCACCGTTTACCCCGAAATCATTTTGCTGGTCATGGCTTGCGTGATTGCGATGGTGGACCTGGGCGTGAAGACGCCGCTGCGTGGCACCACCTACGCATTGACGCTGCTCACACTGGGCGTGGTGGCGGTGCTCGAAGGCGTTTACGCCAGCCAGGGCGCCACTGTCTATGGTTTTGGCAAGATGGTTGTGAGCGACCCCATGGGCAACTGGCTCAAGTGCTTTGCCAGCCTTGCCCTGATGATCACCCTGGTATACGGCCGACCCTACGCGGCCGACCGCGACATGCTGCGCGGCGGTGAGTTCTTCACCCTGAGTCTGTTCTCGCTGCTGGGTATTTTTGTGATGATCTCGGGTCACAACTTTCTGGTCATCTACATGGGCCTGGAGCTCATGACGCTGTCAAGCTATGCGCTGGTGGCTTTGCGCCGCGACAACGCGACGGCCACTGAAGCGGCTATGAAGTACTTTGTGCTGGGCGCACTGGCTTCGGGCTTTTTGCTCTACGGCCTGTCCATGATCTATGGCGCCACCGGCTCGCTCAATGTCAGCGAAGTTTTCCATGCCATAGCCAGCCGCCAGGTCAAGCACCAGGTGCTGGTCTTCGGCCTGGTCTTCATTGTTGCCGGCCTGGCCTTCAAGCTAGGCGCTGTGCCCTTTCACATGTGGCTGCCCGACGTCTACCAGGGAGCACCCACCGCCGTGACCCTACTGATCGGTGCGGCTCCGCAACTGGCTGCATTTGCCATCTGCATGCGCCTGCTGGTACAGGGCATGCTGCCGCTGGCGATCGACTGGCAGCAGATGCTGATGGTGCTGGCTGTGGGCTCGCTGCTGGTGGGCAATCTGGCCGCCATCGCCCAGACCAACCTCAAGCGCATGCTGGCGTTTTCAACCATCGCGCAAATGGGTTTTTTCCTGCTGGCCATGCTGGCCGGGGTGGCCGGCGGGCACTATATCAATACCACCTCTGCTTATGGCGCGGCCATGTTTTATGTCATCACTTATGTGCTGACCACGCTGGCGGCTTTCGGCATCATCTTGCTGCTGGCGCGTCAGGGCCATGAGGCTGAAGAAATCACTGACTTGTCGGGCCTGAACCAGCGCAGCCCGCTGTTTGCCGGAGTCATGGCCCTGGCCATGTTCTCGCTGGCCGGCGTGCCACCGCTGGTGGGTTTTTACGCCAAGCTGGCGGTGCTGCAATCTTTGTTGGCGCCCGGCCTGACCGGCTACTTCTTGTTGTCGGTGTTTGCCGTGCTGGCCTCGCTGATCGGCGCTTTTTATTACCTGCGGGTGGTGAAGGTCATGTACTTTGACGCTCCTCACGCCGGTTTGCCAACCGAGATCGTTGCCCGCACTGACGCTCGCGCTGTATTGGCGCTCAACGGCGGTCTGTTGTTGGTTCTCGGCATGGCACCCGGCGGCCTGATGACTTTGTGCGGCGATGCCATTGCTGCGCTGGTCAAGACACTGGTCACCTGAGCCCATGAGCCAGGCAGCGCCAGTCTGGTTGGTGGTACTGCTGGCTCTGCTGGCCGCCAATTTGCCTTTCATCAGTCAACGCTTCATGCTGGTCTACCGCCTGAGCACTGCCAAACACTTGGCATTGCGCCTGTTGGAACTGGTGCTGTGGTACTTTGTAGTCGGCGCTGTGGCCCTGGCGTTAGAGCATCAGTTTGGTCAGATCGCACCTCAGGGCTGGGAGTTTTATGCCATCACCGGCACGCTCTTTGTGACCTTTGCCTTTCCGGGCTTTGTGCTGCGCTACCTGCTTAAATTGCGATGACTCCGCCGTCCGCTTTACCCGAAGACGCGCACCTGACCGAAACCCGCGTGGCGAGTCAGGAACTGCTGCGCGGCCATTTTCTCCATGCCATGCGCGACACCGTGCGCCTGCCCGATGGCAACGAGGCTTTTCGCGAATACGTGATTCACCCCGGCGCTGTGATGGTGGTGGCTGAGCTGCCGGACGGGCGTCTGGTGCTCGAGCGGCAGTTCCGCTATCCGGTGCAGTCTGTCATGGTCGAGTTTCCGGCCGGTAAGCTCGACCCCGGCGAAGACTCGCTGGCCTGCGCCAAGCGCGAGCTGCTTGAAGAAACCGGCTACACCGCAAGGCAATGGGCGCGTGCCGGTGTTTTGCATCCGGTCATCTCTTACTCCACCGAGTTCATTGACATCTGGTTTGCGCGTGAGCTCACAGCCGGCCAGCGCCAGCTCGATGCCGGCGAATTTCTGGACGTCTTCAGCGCCAGCACCGACGAGTTGCTGCAATGGTGCCGCGACGGCCGCATCACCGACGCCAAGACCCTCACCGGTGTGCTTTGGCTGCAAAACCTGCGTTCCGGGGCCTGGAGCCTGGACTGGGCAAGTGTTTGAGTTCTGGCTCACAATCCATCCATGAAAGTTCTTGACCTCAAATGCGCGCACCAGCATGTGTTTGAAGGCTGGTTTGCGTCTGAAGACGATTTTCAGAGCCAGCTCACCCGTGACCTGGTGCAATGCCCGCTGTGCGGCGATGCCGCCATCAGCAAGCAGCTCAGCGCCCCGCGCCTGAACCTGGGCGCCACGCCACGGCTCAGTCCTGCGGTCGCCAGCGCGCCGGCTGCGCCCGATGCCGGTGTGTCCGGCGCCAAACCCACCAGCCGCGAACTTGTGCCAGCGAGCGCAGCGCCAGCGCTGTCTGCCCAAGACCTGCAGGACTTGCAAGCCGTTCAATCGGACTGGCTGAAAATGGCACGCCATGTCATGGCCAACACCGAAGACGTGGGCAGCCACTTTGCCGAAGTCGCGCGGCAGATGCACTACGGTGAGACCGAAGAGCGCAGCATCCGAGGCCAGACCTCGCGCGAAGAAGCGGTGGCGCTGCTCGAGGAAGGCATTTCCGTGATGCCACTGCCCCTACCCGACGCGCTCAAAGGGCCGCTGCAGTAAACCTGCTGCTCAGGGGTAAAGCCCGCGCAATTGGCGTGTGTGCAAAATGCGTTGGCAGGCCACAATGAAAGTGGCTGTGCGCAAGCTCACTTTGCGGTCTTGCGAGACCGACCAGACCCCGGCAAAGGCGTTCTTCATGATCTTCACCAGCCGCGCGTTGATTTCTTCTTCGTCCCAGAAGAAGCTTGAGAAATCCTGTACCCATTCAAAGTAGCTGACTGTCACGCCGCCGGCGTTGGCAATCACGTCGGGCACCACCAGAATGTTACGCGATTGCAAAATGTCGTCGGCCCCGGGTGTTGTCGGCCCGTTCGCACCTTCAATCACCATGCGTGCCTTGATGCGGTGTGCGTTGTGCACCGTGATCTGTTGCTCCAGTGCCGCCGGAATCAAAATGTCGCAATCCACATCCCAGAACTTGTCGTCGGCCAGCACCTCAGCCTTGTCAAATCCGGCTACCGAGCCTGCGGCGGCCACATGCCGCAGCAGCGCCGGTACATCCAGCCCGGCCTCGCAGTAAATGCTGCCGCCGTGGTCTTGCACCGCCACGATGCGCGCGCCGGCCTCTGCAAACAGTTTGGCTGAGATGCCGCCCACATTGCCAAAGCCCTGCACCGCCACACGTGCGCCGGCCACCTCCAGCCCCAGGTGCCGCGCCGCTTCAACACCCACCGTGTAGACACCGCGCCCGGTGGCCTCGCGCCGCCCGAGTGAGCCGCCCAGATCCACCGGCTTGCCGGTCACCACGCCGGTGGCGGTCGATCCGGTGTTCATGGCGTAGGTGTCCATCATCCAGGCCATGGTCTGCTCGTTGGTGTTCACGTCCGGCGCGGGAATGTCTTTGTTAGGGCCGATGATGATGCCGATTTCGCTGGTGTAGCGCCGCGTCATGCGCTCGAGCTCGCCCGGCGACAAGGTTTTGGGATCGACCCGGATGCCACCTTTGGCGCCGCCGTAGGGCACGTTCACCGCGGCGTTCTTGATCGACATCCAGGCTGACAGCGCCATCACTTCGGACAGTGTCACATCCTGGTGAAAGCGCACACCACCCTTGCCGGGTCCGCGCGAGATGTTGTGCTGCACCCTGTAACCTTCAAAGTGTGCGATGCGCCCGTCATCCATCTGAATCGGCACATCCACGATCAAAATCCGCTTGGGCCGCTTGAGCGTCTCGGCCCAGCGCGCCAAGTGGCCGAGGTGGGGAATGACGCGGTCTACCTGCTGCAGGTAATTGCCCCAGGGGCCTAGCTCATCGGCGTTCAGGTAAGAGGGAAGAGGGTGCGGTCCTGCCGCAGCGGCAGTGGCGGATAAGTTCATGAACAAAGCTCCTGAAGGTCAATGCTTTGAGCGTAGGAGCGCCCGCAGTATTTGTCCAAGGCCGGGTTCTGGCTTATCTATGCGTTTAATGCATAAGGCGGGGAGGGGATGGATTCCTGCCCATTTATGAAGGTCGAGGGGATGGATCCCCGCTTTCGCGAGGATGACGGGAAAAGTCCGTCATTCCTGCGGAGGCAGGAATCCATCGGCGTTTCCATCAGCCCGACGAATGAGTCCCCCGCCACTGCAGCTCAAACAGTGAACTGCAACTCCGCCAGGCGTGCGTACATGCCGCCTTGCTTGACCAGTTCAGCGTGGCGGCCTTCTTCAACCACCCGGCCCTGGTCCAGCACCAGAATGCGATCAGCTTGTTGCACAGTGGCCAGCCGGTGAGCGATGACCAGCGTGGTGCGCCCGCGCATGGCGGACTCCAATGCGGCTTGCACCATGCGCTCGCTTTCGGCGTCGAGCGCGCTGGTGGCTTCGTCGAGCAAGAGCAGCGGCGGGTTTTTCAGCATGGCGCGCGCAATTGCGATGCGCTGGCGCTGGCCGCCTGACAGGCGCACGCCGCGCTCGCCCAAAAAAGTGTCGTAGCCTTCCGGCAGCGCGGTGATGAACTCATGTGCAAATGCCGCTTGTGCAGCGGCTTTGACTTCATCATCGCTGGCTTCCGGCCGGCCGTAGCGGATGTTGTCCAGCGCGGAGCTGGAAAAGATCACCGCGTCCTGTGGCACGATGCCGATGCGCCCGCGCAGCGTCTGCAAGTCCATCTGGGCTGTGGCCACGCCGTCGAGCGTGATGAGGCCTGACTGCGGGTCGTAATAGCGCAGCAGCAGCTGAAACACCGTGCTCTTGCCC
>CANIDW010000122.1 GCA_947466165.1 Comamonadaceae bacterium
ATGTCGGCCTGCACCGTTCCGCGCACATTGGCCATCACCCATTCTTTGATTTTGGCCGTCTCGGTGTCTGTGGGTTCGCGGCCCTTGTCTTCTTTAAATTTATCGATATTTTGGTCAATGGCGGTGTTCATGAACATGGCCAGTATGCTGGGCGCCGGGCCATTGATGGTCATGCTGACCGAGGTGCCGGGGTTGCACAGATCAAAGCCGCCGTAGAGCACCTTCATGTCGTCGAGGGTGGCAATGCTCACGCCGCTGTTGCCCACCTTGCCGTAGATGTCCGGACGCAGGTCCGGGTCGTTGCCGTAGAGCGTGACCGAGTCAAAGGCAGTGGACAGGCGCTTGGCCGCCATGCCGCTGCTGAGCAGTTTGAAGCGGGTGTTGGTGCGAAAAGCATCGCCTTCGCCAGCAAACATGCGCGTCGGGTCTTCGCCCTCGCGCTTGAATGCAAAGGTACCGGCGGTGTAGGGAAAGCTGCCGGGCACGTTGTCCAGCATCAGCCACTGCAGCACCTCGCCATCGTCGTGGTATTTGGGCAGGCTGACCTTACGGATCGGTGTGCCTGATAAGGACTTGGTGACCAGCGCCGTGCGGATTTCCTTGTCACGGATTTTGACCACGTATTCTTCGCCGGCGTAGGCCGCTTGCATGTCCGGCCACTGAGCCAGCAGGTCGCGTGCGTCTGCATCCATGCGTGCCTTGCGGTGGCCTGCCAGGTCCAGCGCTGCTTCAGCAGCGGGGGCCCGGCCTGGCTTGTCGATTTTCAGCATGGCAGCAGCGGCCTTGAGTTGCTGCACTTCGCGCGCGAGTTGGGCTTGCGCGGCGGCCCGTTTTTTGTAGCCGCGAACCGTGTCAGAAATTTCGGCCAGGTAGCGCGTGCGCGCCGCCGGCACCACCGGGGTCTGGTTGGTGCTGTGGCGTACCGTCACCAGCGGCAGCGTGCCGGCTTTGAGGCTCAGGCCGAGTTCGGCCAGCCGGGGCTTGAGCGCCTGGTACAACGCGGTCACGCCATCGTCGTTGAAGCGCGCGGCCATGGTGCCAAACACCGGCATCTGTTCGGTGGGCGTGGTCCAGGCCTCCTGGTTGCGCTGCACTTGTTTGGCCACATCGCGCAGCGCGTCCAGCGAACCCTTGCGGTCAAATTTGTTGATGGCCACAAACTCGGCAAAGTCCAGCATGTCGATTTTTTCCAGCTGGCTGGCCGCGCCAAACTCGGGTGTCATCACGTACATGGGCACGTTCACATGCGGCACGATGGCGGCGTCGCCCTGGCCGATACCAGAGGTCTCGACGATCACCAGGTCAAAGCCGGCCACCTTGCAGGCAGCGATCACGTCAGGCAGGGCTTTGGAGATTTCAGAGCCGAAGTCACGCGTTGCGAGAGACCTCATGAACACACGTGCCCCCACGCTCGCCACTGCGTGTGCTTCGCTGCCCCCCGCGGGGGCCGCCCGCCTGCCGCCCGGCAAAGCCGGTTCGGCGGCTTGAACGGGTGAAGAGCTTACCGACCAGGGGCTGATGGCGTTCATGCGGATGCGGTCGCCCAGAAGCGCGCCGCCGCTCTTGCGGCGGGATGGGTCGATGCTGATCAGCGCGATGCGCAGGCTGTCGCCCTGGTCCAGCCGCAGCCGGCGTATCAACTCGTCGGTCAGTGACGATTTGCCTGCGCCGCCCGTGCCCGTGATGCCGAGCACCGGCACTTTGCAGGCGGCTGCCTGCTCGCGGATCTGCTTGACCAGCGCCGCGTCGGCCTTGTCGTTTTCCAGTGCGGTGATCAGTTGCGCCAGCGCGCGCCAATTCATTTCGCCATGGCCTTCAATGGCCTTCATGGTGTTCGGCGCAAAGCCGGTCAGGTCTTTGTCGCAGCGCATGACCATCTCGCCGATCATCCCGGCCAGTCCCATCTTTTGCCCGTCTTCGGGGCTGTAGATACGCGTCACGCCGTAAGCGTGCAGCTCGCGGATTTCGGGCGGTACGATCACACCGCCGCCACCGCCAAACACCTGAATGTGTGCGCCGCCACGGGCTTTGAGCAAGTCAATCATGTACTTGAAGTACTCCACATGCCCGCCCTGGTAAGAGCTGATGGCGATGCCCTGCGCGTCTTCCTGCAAGGCGGCTGTGACCACTTCGTCCACGCTGCGGTTGTGGCCCAGGTGAATCACCTCGGCGCCCATGCCCTGCAAGATGCGCCGCATGATGTTGATGGCCGCGTCATGCCCGTCAAACAAACTGGCGGCCGTGACAAAACGCACCTTGTGCGTGGGGCGGTAGTTGGCCAGGGCCTGGTATTCGGCGGACAGATCGGACATGTGTGACTCCGTGGAAGTCGTCAGGGCAAGCCGGCAGGCTTGGATCACGTTGACGTTAACGTCAATCTTAGCGACATTCGCCGCCCCAAAGCCGCACCCAAAAAAAGGGGCGCCGAAGCGCCCCTGAAAAATCAAGCGCCCTGAAATTACTTGTACAGCATTTCAGGCAGCCACAGGCCGATCGCCGGGAACTGGTACAGCAGGAAGATGGCCAGAACCTGAATGGCCATGAAAGGCATCATGCCGGCAAAGATCTGGTTCAGCGTCACATGCGGCGGGCTCACGCCCTTGAGGTAAAACGCGGCCATGGCCACTGGCGGGCTGAGGAAAGCGGTTTGCAAATTCAGTGCCACCAGCAAGCCAAAGAACAGCGGGTCAATGCCGAAGTGCGGCAGCAGGGGGATGAAGATCGGCATGAAAATCACGATGATCTCCGTCCACTCCAGCGGCCAGCCCAGCAGGAAAATCACCACCTGCGCCAGGATCATGAACTGCACCGGCGTCATGTCCAGCGACAGCACCCACTGGTTGATCAGCTCCTGCCCGCCCAGCAGCGCAAAAGCCGCCGAGAAGATGCTAGAGCCCACAAACAACCAGCACACCATGGCGCTGGTTTTGGCTGTGAGGTAGACCGATTCCTTCATCACTTGCATGTTCAGGCGCCGGTAGGCTGCGGCCAGCAGCAAACCGCCCAGGGAGCCCATGGCGGCGGCCTCGGTGGGCGTTGCCAGTCCGAAGACGATGGTGCCCAGTACCGCCATGATCATCACGGCCAGCGGGAAGAAAGAGCCCAGCAGCATCTTGAAGATCTCCAGCCGCGCGAAGCTGAAGTAGGCATAAAAGATGGCGAGTGCCACGGCGCAACTGGCCAGGGCGACCCAGAAGCTGGCGGGCGCAGGAAGACGCTCTGCAGCGGCTGCTTCAGCTGCAGCCGCAGGTGCGGATGCCGGTGTAGAAGCAGGGCTGGCCGGTGCGGCTTCAGCTGGTTTGTCAGCTTCTACCTTGGCGGTGGTGACGGGTGCATCGCTGCCAGGCGGCGGTTTCAGGCCGCCTTCTTCCTCGGGCTCTTGCAGCCCGCTGACGTTGTCGGTTTCTTCTTCAGCACTTTCCACTGAAGTGCCACCCATGGCCACCACGCCCTCGACTTCGGCGGGCGGCAGCGGTGCAGTGACTTTCAGGAAAATCGCGCCCATGATCAAAGCCACCGCCAGCGCGGGCAAGATGGCAATGAACAGATGGTTCAGCAAGTCACGCAGCGGCACGGCCGCATTGCGACGGCCCTTGATAGCGCGGATCAGACCCGGCAGCACCTTGTTGCTGACGGTGGTTGAGACCACTTGAGCAAAAGGCGGCAGGGGCACAATGCGGTCTTCGGCCGACATGGGCGGCGCCAGGTGCGGCTTCCATTTGGCAATCAGGATCACATACAGCACATACAGGCTGGCCAACATGATGCCGGGGAAAAATGCGCCTGCGTACAGCTTGACCACCGACACGCCGGCGGTAGCGCCGTAGACGATCAACATCACCGAAGGCGGGATCAAAATGCCCAGGCAACCACCGGCCGTGATAGCGCCTGCCGACAGCTGCACGCTGTAACCGGCCCTCAGCATGGCCGGCAGGGCCAACAAGCCCATCAGCGTCACCACGGCACCGACGATGCCGGTGGCGGTGGCAAAAATCGCGCAGGTGATGATGGTCGCCACAGCCAGCGAGCCCGGCACCCGCGCTGTCGCCAGGTGCATGCTTTTAAAGAGCTTTTCAATCAGGTTGGCGCGCTCAATCAGGTAGCCCATGAAGACGAACAGCGGGATCGAAATCAGCACGTCGTTGGACATCACCGAGTAGGTGCGCTGCACCATCAGGTCCAAGGTTTGCTGCACAGCCAGCCCGGGGTTTTGACTGCGGTAAGCAATCCAGGCGAACACCATACCCATGCCCATGAGGGTGAAAGCAGTGGGGAAACCCAGCATGATGGCCACCACCACCAACGCCAGCATCAACAGGCCCAGGTGGCCATTGGTCATTTGCGCCACAGGCGGCAGCAGGATAAAGGCGGCCAACACGACCGCAGCCATGATGGTCAGGCCAAACCAGACTTCTTTTCTCATTATTTTTTGTCCTTGTTCGTCACGATGAGTGCGTCAAGTTTGGCGATGTCTTCGTCTTTCACGTTGACCATTTCTTTGAGTTTTTCGACGTCAACTTCTTCAACGTCTTCGCCGCGTGACGGCCAGGCGCCTTGCTGCAGGCAAACAATGCAGCGGATGATTTCAACCAGACCCTGCGCCAGCAAAATGGCGCCGGCAATCGGAATGATGGTCTTGAACGGGTAGACGGGCGGGCCGTTGGCCGTGATGTTGGAGTGCTCGTTGATAGCCCAGGACTCGGCGGCAAAACCGTAGCCCGCCCAGGCCATGGCCACCACGCCCGGAATAAAAAACAGGATGTACAGCGCCAGGTCCAGGCCGGCCTGCAGGCGCGGCGGGAAAAAGCCGTACAGCACGTCGCCGCGCACATGGCCGTTTTTAGACAGCGTGTAGGCGCCCGCCATCATGAAAAGCGAGCCGTACATCATGCTCATGACGTCAAAGGCCCAGGGGTGCGGGTTGTCCAGCACGTAACGGGAAAAGACTTCCCAGGAGATCATGAAGGTCAGCGCGACGATCAGCCAGGCGAAAAACTGTCCGGCAGCGGTGCTGATCTTGTCAACGGTAAGAAGGAGTTTTTGCATTTTTGTACTTATAAGTAAATCAGCCACCCGGATTGTGTCCGAGTGGCTGATGGGGAAAGCCGGTGCAGGATCAGGCTTTTTTCGGTGCGGCCTTTGCCGGTGCGGCTTTCTTGGCTCCGAAGAAATGGCTCACAGCCATCTTACGGCTGACCAAGGTGTCCTGGTCCCACTTGACGGCGCGCTCGGCAAAAGCCTTTTGCGATGCCACGATTTCTTTGAACAGTGGATTCTCGGCAGACTTCTTGGCCAGAATGTCGTCCCACAGCTTGAGCTGGTCTTGCAGGATCGCGTCAGGCGTTTTGTAAAACTTGACCTTGTCTTTGGTCTGCAGCTCGATGTAGTCTTTGGAGTAGCGATCAATGGCTTTCCAGGACATGTCAGCCGAGGCAGCCTCGGTGGCGCCGGCAATGACGGCTTTCATCTTGGCTGGCAGCGCGTCGTACTTGGTCTTGTTGAACATGATCTCGAAAGTCTCAGCGCTCTGGTGGTAGCTTTGCAGCATGCAGACCTTGGAGACATCCGGG
>CANIDW010000123.1 GCA_947466165.1 Comamonadaceae bacterium
CGCAGAGTTTCGTCACACCTTCATGCCCCAAGCCAATGCAGCCAAACTGCCGCCGATTTCGGCGCGTGAGATCGAGCTGCTCTGGACCTTGCACGGCGGCATGTTTTACTGGGCCATCAGGCGCAACATTTTCAATATCAAGCCGGTGACGCCTTTTGAGACCCGCACCACCGACGCCATTGATTTGTTTTTGGCCGGTGCCCGAGAGCTCTACCCTCAGGTGGTGGCGCAGACTTTGGCCGGCACCAGCGGCGCCGGTACTGCGGCGGCAAAAGCGCCGCGTGCAAAAAGCAAGGGCGTCTCTGGCCCGGTCTCGTAGCGCAGCACCCGCGCCAGAATAATCTGGTGGTCGCCCGCCGGGATCACAGTTTCAGTCACGCAATCAAAGCGCGCTGCGCAGCCTTCAATGCGCGGAGCGCCAAAATCGTCCGTCAACTTGTGCGTCACGCCGGCAAACTTGTCAGCCTTTGGCGTAGCAAACTGCAGCGCCAAAGCCTCCTGATCGCTGGACAGCACATGAATGGCGTGCTCGCTTCCGGTAGAAAAATGTGAAATATTGGCCGAGCGGTTAGAGATAGACCACAGCACCAAAGGCGGGTCCAGTGAAACCGAGCTGAAACTGTTGACCGTCAGGCCCACCAGGCCTTGAGTCTGGGCGTCCTGTGTGGTGATAACGGTCACACCGGTAGGAAAAGCGCCCAGCGCCTTACGCAGATCGCGCTGAGCCTGCGCAGATGACATGTCCATCAGGATTCGCCTGCAAATTTCTCGAGCACGGCGTATACCGCAGCCGTGTCGTGCAACGCATGACCTTGTGCCATGGCGGCGCGGTAGATCGGGATGCAGGCTGCAAAAAGTGGGGAAGGCAGGTTCAGGGCGCGCAGTGCATCGTCGATGATGCTCATGTCTTTTTGCCAGACTTCAATTTTCATGGTGGCGTCATCCCAGCCACGCGAGGCCATCATGGGGCCCCGCACCTGGAACATGCGCGAGCCGCCGGCGCCGTCTGCCACCACCTCAACGATGGCTTTGGCCTGAAGCCCCAGCTGTTGCCCAAACAAAATAGCTTCGGCGGTTGACACGTTGTGTATGGCCACCAGCAAATTGCGCACCAGCTTCATTTTCATGCCGTTGCCGAACTCCCCCACAGAAAACTGAGCGCGTGAAAAGCCCTTGAAGACGTCCATCATCTGCTTGATGGCGGCAGTCTCACCGCTGGCATAAACCGTCAGGTCGCGGGTTCTGGCCTGGGCACCGGTGCCTGACAGCGGAGCGTCGATCATCTTGATGCCGGCCTTGGCCAGCAGCTTGCGCGCCGCCAGCTTGTCTTCCATCGGCAAGGTGCTGGCTTCGGAAACAATCAGGCTGCCCTTGGCAATGCCCTGCGCCGTGGCTTCGGCGGCCAGCTCTTCACAAACGGCCATCAGTGCCGCCACGGACGGCAAAGAAGTCAGGATGTGCCCCGTTTTGCCGACCAGCATGCGTGGCGATGCGCCAACCTTGGCGATCCGGCTGCTCATTTGTTTGCGGGTGGCAGGGTTGACCTCGATGCCCGTCACATGAAAGCCGGAGGCTTGTAAATTGGCAGCAATAGAAGAGCCCATGATGCCCAGCCCGATGACGCCAACAGGTAATCCCGAAGCTTGTTTTTTCATGTTTTGTCCAGTTGCAAGGGTCAACCCTGAGACCCTCTTGTTGATACGTTGATAAACTAAATATACAATATTTTTCCACTCATCACAGCCAACCAACCAGAACGGGTCAGCCCATGAAGCTCGGTACATTCATGATGCCATTGCATCCACCTTCGCGCATTGCCAGCGAAACGCTGCTCGAAGACCGTGAGGCCATTATTTTGGCCGACCGCCTGGGTTTCAGCGAAGCTTATGTGGGCGAGCATGTCACCGACCTGGCTGAAAACGTCACGTCCTGCCTGATGTTCCTGAGCAGCCTGGCTTTTGACACGCACCAGATCAAGCTGGGCTCGGGCACCATCAACATGCCCAACGGTCACCCGGCCGCCATTGCCGCCAACGTGGCCATGCTGGACCACATGCTCAAAGGCCGCTTCATCATGGGCATCAGCCCCGGCGGGCTGGCGTCAGACGCCGAAGTCTTTGGTAACTTCGGACGCGACAGACTGGACATGTTTGTCGAGGCCATCGACATGGTCATGGCCATCTGGAAAGGCACTGCACCCTACGATTTGCAGGGCAAGTACTTCAACATCAGCACGGCGCGCACCATGATCCCTGAGATCGGCCAGGGCATCATCCTCAAGCCCTATCAGTTGCCGCATCCCCCCATCGTGGTGACGGCTGTCGCGCCTTTTTCTAAGGGCATCACTGCGGCTGCGGCGCGCGGCTGGGACCCGATTTCCGCCAACTTCCTGCTGCCGCAGTGGGTGGCTTCTCACTGGCCCAGCTATGTCGAGGGTTGCGCGCAAGCCGGCCGGCCGGCTGACCCGGCGCAGTGGCGCGTGGCCAAAAGCATTTTTGTCACCGACAACGACGACGCGCTGGCACGCCGCTACGGCCACACGTCTGAAGGCCCCTACCATTTTTACTTCAAGCAACTGATCCGCAAGCTGGTCGGTTTTGGCGGTCGTTCCAATTTGTTCAAGCTGGACCAGAGCGAGCCCGACGATGCCATCAACGCCGACACCATCACGCCGCGCCTGGTGCTGGCCGGTTCGGTCAACAGCGTGGTCGACCAATTGCTGGCTTTCCGCGAAATCACCGGTGACTTCGGCACGCTGCTTTATGCCGGCCATGACTGGGTCGACCCGGTGCTGGCACGCCGCTCTATGGAGCTGATGGCTGAAAAAGTCATGCCGCAAGTCAACGCAGCCATCGCCAAAGCCGCATGAAAATCAGCCTCGCCGGTACCGGAAAAATGGGCAGCGCCATCGCTGCGCGCTTACTCTCTGAAGGCCACCAGGTCACGGTGTGGAACCGCACCGCAGCCCGCGCTGAGCCGCTCCTGGCCCTGGGTGCCAGGCGTGTGTCGCTTGCGCGTGAACTCTGCGCCGGGGCCGAGCTGGTCATCAGCATGCTCACCGACGAGCAGGCGCTCGACGACGTGTATTTTTCCGCCGACGGCCTGCTGGCCGGCGCGGCGCCCGGCCAAATGTTTGTCGATATGAGCACCACCAGCTCAGCCCGTCAGGTCGACATGGGACGGCGCCTGACTGCGGCCGGTTTCAGCTACGTGGAATGCCCGGTAGGCGGCAGCGTCGGGCCGGCCAAAGAGGGTAAGTTGCTGGGCTTTGCCGGCGGTGGGGTCGACGAGCTGGCGCGCGCTTTGCCTGTGCTGAGCATCTTGTGCCGGCGCATCGAGCATGTCGGCCCGCACGGCGCAGGCGCCATGATGAAGCTGGCCATCAACTTGCCTTTGATGGTGTATTGGCAGACCTTGGGCGAAGCCCTGTCGCTGATCGCTCCGCTCGGGCTGGACCCGGCACGTGTGATCGACATCTTTACGGAAACCTCGGGTGGCCCCAACATGCTCAAAGTGCGCGGCCCCATGATTGCGCAGGCGCTGGCCGGTCAGGCCAGCGATGCGGTGACGGTCAATCTGGCGACCATGCGCAAGGACGTACGCTCCATGCTCGCGCAGGGTACGCAGCAGCACCGCAGCATGCCGCTGACTGCCGCCACGCTGGCCAGTTTTGACCAGGCTGCGGCCAGCGGACTGGACGCCGCCGATTGCACCCGGCTGCTGACCTGGTGGCTGGGTCAGGGCGGGAAAAAAACAGCCAACTGAGCCCCGCTTGATCTCTTGATATGTGCATGCGGATCAGGGTTTTCATCATGTCCGCCAGGGTGTCAATTGATCAATCGATCAGATAAACTGATTTTTGCCGAAGCGGCTTGACCCTATCCACAAACAGACAGATGAAAGAGACAAGATGACATACATGACTCGACGCTCCCTGGCATTGCGCTACCTTGTAGCCACTGCCATGTGTCTGGGCGCTTACACGGGCGCGCAGGCGCAAGCCTTTCCCAATAAACCCGTCAAACTGGTGGTGACTTACCCCGCCGGCGGCAGCTCTGACCTGATGGCCCGCATCATGGGACAAAAGCTCAGCGAAGCCTGGGGCCAGCCCGTCATCATCGATAGCAAGCCCGGTGCAGCCGGCTCTATCGGCATGGAATACACCGCCCGTCAGCCGGCTGACGGTTACACCTTTGTGATCGGCAACCTGGGCCCCGCCGCTGTCAACCCGCTGATCTCCAAAGTGCCTTACAACATGGAGAAAGACTTCATCGCCGTCTCGCTGACCGCCGTCGGACCGAACGTGCTGGTGGTGCCTGCGGCCTCGCCTTATAAAAACCTGGCTGAGCTGCTGGCCGCTGCGCGCGCCAAGCCTGAGGCGATCAACTTCGGCACCAGCGGTCCGGGCAGCATGGCCCACCTGGCCGGTGAAATGATCATGCGCCAGGCCAAAGTCAAGATGACGCAGATCCCCTACAAAGGCGGTGGCCTGGCTGTGACCGACCTGATCGCCGGTCAGATCAACATGATGGTCTCGGACGCCTTGCCGGTGGCTCAGCACATCAAGACCGGTCGCCTGCGCCCGCTGGCTGTGACCAGCGCCACACGCACCAGCATGCTGCCTGATGTGCCGACTTTCGCTGAAGCCGGTCTGCAAGGTCTGGTGGCCAACAACTGGTGGGGCGTTTACCTGCCGGCCAAAACACCCAAGGCGGTGGTCGATTCGTACATGGCAGCGCTGAAAAAAGCCATGGCCGACCCCGACTTGAAAGAGCGTTTTGCCGGCCTGGGTGTTGAAGCCATGGCCAGCTCGCAAGAAGAGTTCGCCACTTTCCTGGCCGCTGAAAACGCCAAGTACACCAAGCTGGTGGCCGACAACAACATCAAGGCTGAATAAGCGACTGCTTTGTGAACGCTGCATCAAAAAGCCTGCCTTGGTAACAAGGCAGGCTTTTGTTTTGGCGTGTAGGGCGTTTTTAGCCGGCTTCAACCTGCTCGATGCCAGCGCTGCGGGTCGAGCGAACCACCGCTTCGAGTGCACAGATGTTGGCAATCATTTGCGACTGCGGCACCGGGTAGGGCTTGCGGCCTTGCGCTGCATCTGCAAAGGCCTCTAAGTTGGACAGCACAGCGGGGTGCGGCGGGTAGTTGACGGTCTGAACGTCTTCACCGCGTTTGCACGAAGTGAGCACCCAACCGGTAGAGGCTTCGGGGTGGCTCTTGTCACGCACCTCGACCCAACCCTGGCTGCAGTACACCGCAAAGCGGCCTACAAAGGGCGTGGCCAAAATGGCGCTGATCAGTGCATGGCCGCCGCTTTTGTAAGTGGCCAGAATCGCCAGCGTGTCACCATTGACCAGCGAGCTGCCCAGCTGCTTGACGCTGGCGTAGACCGTTTCTGCAGGGCCGAAGACGCCAACAGACAGGTCCAGCAAATGAATGCCCGTGGCTGTCATCGGCCCGGCCGGCGCTTCGGCCGCTGACAGTCGCCAGTTTTCAGGCGGCAGGTTTAAAAACTTGTCCTGGCTGAAGTTGGCTTCCATTTGCAGCGGGCGCCCCAG
>CANIDW010000124.1 GCA_947466165.1 Comamonadaceae bacterium
CCCACCATCGACTGAATGATGGGCGAGCCGATGTTGCTGGTCATCACGATCACCGTGTTTTTGAAGTCCACTGTGCGGCCCTGACCATCGGTCAGACGTCCGTCGTCAAGCACTTGCAACAGCACATTGAAAACGTCAGGGTGCGCCTTTTCGATCTCGTCGAGCAGCATCACGCTATAGGGCTTGCGGCGAACGGCCTCGGTCAGATAGCCGCCCTCCTCGTAGCCCACATAGCCTGGCGGCGCGCCGATCAACCGAGCCACGGAATGCTTTTCCATGAACTCGCTCATGTCCACGCGAATCAGATGATCTTCGCTGTCAAACATAAAGCCGGCCAGTGCCTTGCAGAGCTCGGTCTTGCCCACGCCTGTGGGGCCTAGAAACAGAAACGAACCGGTAGGCCGGTTAGGGTCACTCAGGCCGGAGCGGGAGCGGCGTATGGCATTGGCCACGGCACCAATGGCCTCGTCCTGACCCACCACCCGATCATGGAGCTTGGTCTCCATTTGCAGCAACTTGTCACGCTCGCCCTGCATCAGTTTGCTCACCGGAATGCCGGTTGCCCGGGCGACCACCTCAGCAATTTCTTCAGCGCCCACCTGGGTGCGCAGCAACTGCGGAACTTTGTTGGCGCCCTTTTTGTCTTCGCTCGCCTGAGCTTGCTTTAAACGTTTTTCTAATTCGGGCAGCTTGCCGTATTGCAACTCGGCCACCTTATTGAAGTCGCCCTTGCGGGTAAATTCCTCAATCTGAAAACGGATGCGATCGATTTCCTCCATCACGTCTTTAGAGCCTAAAGCCTGTGCTTTTTCAGCCTGCCAGATCACGTCAAGGTCAGCGATTTCTTTTTGAAGTTTGACGATCTCTTCTTCAATCAAGCCAAAACGCTTTTGTGAGGACTCGTCTTTTTCCCGCCTGACCGCTTCCCGCTCAATTTGCAACTGAATCAAACGCCGGTCCAGCTTGTCCATCACCTCTGGTTTAGAGTCCATTTCGATCTTGATTTTGGCTGCCGCCTCATCGATCAAGTCAATCGCTTTGTCGGGTAAAAAGCGGTCTGTGATGTAACGGTGACTGAGCTCTGCCGCGGCAACGATGGCCGGGTCGGTGATCTGCACACCGTGGTGAACTTCGTATTTTTCCTGCAGGCCGCGCAAGATAGCGATAGTGGCCTCCACCGTCGGCTCACCCACCAGAATTTTTTGAAAGCGCCGCTCCAGCGCGGCGTCTTTTTCAATGTACTTACGATATTCATCGAGCGTGGTGGCACCCACGCAATGCAACTCGCCGCGGGCCAGTGCCGGCTTGAGCATATTGCCCGCGTCCATGGCACCCTCAGCCTTGCCGGCGCCGACCATGGTGTGCAACTCGTCAATAAAAACAATGGTCTGGCCCTCGTCCTTGGCCAGTTCCTTAAGCACGGTTTTCAAACGTTCCTCGAATTCTCCGCGAAATTTGGCGCCGGCCAGCAAGGCGGCCATGTCGAGCAAGAGCACCCGCTTGCCTTTGAGTGAGTCCGGCACCTCGCCGGCCACAATGCGCTGCGCCAGGCCCTCGACGATCGCCGTCTTGCCAACGCCAGGCTCACCGATCAGCACCGGGTTGTTTTTGGTGCGTCGCTGCAGCACCTGGATGGCACGGCGGATCTCATCGTCACGGCCGATCACCGGGTCCAGCTTGCCCATGCGGGCGCGCTCGGTCAGGTCCATGGTGTATTTTTTCAGCGCCTCACGCTGGCCTTCGGCTTCGGGGTTGTTGACGCCTTGACCACCGCGAACGGCATCAATCGCCGCTTCCAGCGATTTCCGGGACATGCCGCCGGCCGCCGCCACCCTGCCCGCCTCAGTCTTGCTGTCGCACAAAGCCAGCAAAAAAAGCTCACCCGCTATGAACTGGTCAGCACGTTTGAGCGCTTCCTTCTCGGTAGCCTGAAGTAACTTGGCCAGATCGGGGCTGATCTGAATCTGGTCTTGACCCTGAACTTGCGGTAATTTTTTAATTGCCGCCTCAGTGGCTGTCTGCAGGGCTGGAAGGTTCACACCGCTGCGCTGAAGCAAGGCACCGGGTCCGTCTTCCTGGTGCAGCATCGCTGCGAGCAAGTGCAAAGGCTCAATGTAGCCGTGGTCGCGCCCCAAAGCCAGGGACTGGGCATCACTCAGGGCTTCCTGGAACTTGGTCGTTAGTTTGTCTTGGCGCATGAAAACTCCGGAAAATCAGTTACTTTTTAAATGCAGGGTCTTTTCCATATTTCAATAGGGAAGCCACACCGGCAGTTTGACCTAGATCATGCCTTGGCTTGCACCCCTAAAATGCTGACCATGAATATTCATCAGGTCTGCGTTACTTACATCAATGAGCACGACAGGTTTTTGGTTCGCATCAACACGCGCGGCCAGCAAGAGGTACGTCTTTGGTTTACTCGCCGGCTCACCTTGGGCCTGCTGCCTTTGCTCCATCATGCAGCCCAGGAACAAGTGCGCCGCCAGGCCAAGCCTGTGAACCCGGCCGACCCGTTGACCATGCAGCGACAGCATCTACTAGACAACTTCAGCCAAGAAGCGGCCAGCTACAAGGGCGACTTTGAGACCCCTTACCAAGAGGTCGCTGCATCATTGCCGCTGGGCCCTGAGCCTTTGTTGGTGACCGAAATCAAATTGACGCCACAGCCCAATGGTGAATTGAAAATCGGCATTCTTGAAAAAATAGGCGAGCAGTCCCGCCATCTGAACATGAGCCTTGACCCCACCCTTACGCGCGGCCTGGTCAGCCTGCTTGAAAAAGGGATGATCAGCTCGCAATGGCTGTCCATTGAAACGACTGCGGCCTTGGCAACTGCGACAGGCCCTGCCTCAGAACAGATGCTGGAGGACTCTGCCATCACAGCGCTGGAAGCAGACAA
The DNA here is from genome assembly GCA_947466165.1 of Comamonadaceae bacterium. Classification (GTDB taxonomy): domain Bacteria; phylum Pseudomonadota; class Gammaproteobacteria; order Burkholderiales; family Burkholderiaceae_C; genus Polaromonas. Next base: position 2,900 of record CANIDW010000124.1, read on the forward strand.
ACCACGTTATCTCAACTGAGCCTTGGAGGGGCTTTATGTCAGCCCTTGCCGGCTGGAATGCCCCAACGGGCCATGGCGACATCGTCGCTGACCCTTGCGTCCACCCAGCGCGCACCGGCGGGGGTAACTTCTTTTTTCCAGAAAGGAGCCTGGGTTTTCAGGTAGTCCATCAGGAACTCGCAGGCCTGAAAACTCTCCCCCCGGTGAGCCGATGTCACTGCCACGAGCACGATCTGATCCAAAGGCTGTAACAGACCGATACGGTGAATGACCCGCGCCGCGCGGATGTCAAAGCGGATCATCGCGGCATCAATCATGGCTTCAATGGCCTTTTCGGTCATGCCGGGGTAATGCTCCAACTCCAGGCTGGCAACCTGATCGCCTTCATTGCGGTCTCGCACTGTGCCAACAAAACTGCAGACAGCACCGACTTGCATGTCGCCCTGTCGCAGGGCGGCAACTTCGGAACTGAGGTCAAAGTCCTGGTGCTGAATCGCCACACGCGCTGGCATGTCAGCCTCCAGTCACCGGTGGGAAAAAAGCCACTTCACAGCCCTCATGCAAAGAGGCCGACTCATCGCACATGGTCTGGTCCAGCGCCATGCGAATGGGTTTATCGCGTGACAGTGCCTGCGCATGGACTGGGCTGAGAGCCAGCAACTCGTCGCGCAGCGCAGCGACCGTCTTTGCTTGTGTGTCGCGCGTTTCGCTGCTTTGGCCCAAAGCTTCACGGATAGAGGCGAAATACTTGATGTTGACTTTCATGGCACAGCCTGAGATGGGTTCAAGTTTTGCATCATGACAGCAGTGATGAAAACGGCAAAAACCGGACAACATCACCTGGCCCGATGACCTGGCCAGGCGGGTTGTCAACCAAGCCGTCACCCCAAACGACCGAGGTTAAAACACCTGAGCTTTGGTTAGCAAACAACTCCAAACCGCCACTGGGCAAGAGCTTAACGCGCAGAAATTCTCGCCTTTTATCCGCTTTAGGCCAGCTGAAACGCGCCACCGCCGGCATGGCAGCCGGGGCCAGTGCTGTGGCGCCTTGCAGCTTCAACACAAAGGGGCGCACCAGCAGTAAAAAAGTCACGAAGCTGGACACCGGATTGCCCGGCAGGCCAATGAAATGCGCTTGCGGCGCCAAAGCGTTGGCTTGAACACGGCCATATGCAAAAGGCTTACCGGGCTTGATGGCCATCTGCCAGAGTTTTAACTCGCCCAGCGCTTGCACAGCCGGTTTGATATGGTCTTCTTCCCCCACCGAGACGCCGCCACTGGTCAGGATCAGGTCATGCGTTTGCGATGCCGCGGCCAAAGCCGCTATGGTGGCGTCAAGTTTGTCGGGCACGATGCCCAGGTCTGTGACTTCACAACCCAGCCTTTTGAGCAAGGAGCGCAAAAAGAAACGGTTGGAATTGTAAATAGCGCCAGGCGGCATGTCGGCAGGCGCCACAGTTCCCGGCATCACCAGCTCGTCACCGGTAGAAAAAAGCGCCACCCGCACAGGCCGGCTGACTTGCAAGTGGTCAAAACCAATGCTGGCGGCCAGGCCTAAAGCGGCAGAACCCAGACGCTCGCCGCGCGCCAGCACCACAGTGCCGCTGGCCACGTCTTCGCCGCGCCGGCGTATCCACTGACCGGCCGGCGGTACCACGGACACGCGCACCTGCTCTGCATCCAGAGTTTCGACATCTTCCTGCATGACCACTGCATCAGCGCCCGGCGGCACCGGTGCGCCCGTGAAAATACGGGCAGCAGCCATGGCCTCGAGCAAGTGCCCCGAGCTGCCCGCCGCAATGCGCTGTGTCACCTTCAGAACGGATGTAGCACTCAGATCGCTGCTGCGAACGGCATAACCATCCATTGAGCTGTTGTCATGCCCGGGAACGTCCAGGCTGGCGATCAAATCCTGCGCAAGCACACGGCCGTCTGCGTCAAAAGTCGCCACGCTCTGGCTGCCGGCCAAGGGGACAGCCTGCTCAAGCAGTTCGGCCAGGGCTTCGTCCAGCGCACGCAATGGCGCTCGGGCAGGTGCAGCAGGCAAGGTGGGATCAGTCACAACGCGTAGTTGTCAGGGTTGTAGTCAAAGCGCTGCGCATTTTCAATCAGGTAACGGGCCACCGAAGGGGCATCGTTGAGATCAAGCACAGCAAGCATGGTTGGCTGAGGCAAATTTTGCGGTGCGTCGGTGGCGATAGCCACCACAAAATCGTCGTTCGGGTACAGCGCCGGCATGCCGGCATAAGCATCTGTCGGAGCACGCCAAACCTCTATTTTGAGCAGATCACTGCTTTTGAAGCCCTCGACCAGTACCCAGTCAACACCGGTATACAGCTCGGCGATCAAATGATGCACATTGAGCTGCGCCGGCTGCTCGAACTCGCGCATCAGCGCCAGGCGCTGCTTAGAGGCGACCACCACCTCAAAAGCGCCGGCACTACGGTGGCGGAAAGTGTCCTTGCCGGGCTGGTCGATGTCAAAGTTGTGGTGTGCATGCTTGACCACGGACACGCGCAGACCCTGCTGCTTGAGGGCCTTGATGACTTGCTCGACCAGCGTGGTCTTGCCAGAGCCTGAGTAGCCGGCAAAGCCAACAACGTTCATGTGCAATCTTCCATAAAGCCGGCGAAGCCAATACCGTCAACCAGCATGGG
>CANIDW010000125.1 GCA_947466165.1 Comamonadaceae bacterium
AAACCGAGCTGTTTGCCTGGCTGCAAACAACGGCCGCCATTTCGGACTTTGAAATGAACCGTACCTTCAACAACGGCATTGGCATGGTGGTGGTGGTGGACGCTGCCAACGCTGCGGCCACAGCACACATGCTGCGCCAGGCGGGCGAGAAGGTGTTTGAGATCGGCGTGATCGCCGCGCGTGGCGAAGGCGCCGCCGTCGTCGTCAGCTGAGGCCGCTTGGCCTAACTGGCTGCGCGGCGCAAATCAGCCAGCCTGTCGGCCACGGCAGCATGGTCTTGCGCATCTTCAGCGCGGGCCAGGTAAATTTCTAAATCCGCTTGTGCACGTTGGGCCTGCCCCTGCTCTGCCCAGGCCAGACCGCGGTCGCGGTACTCCGGCCACGAACGCGGGAACAAGACCAGCAAACGGTCCAGCACAGTGATCAGCCGGGCCCAGTCTTCCTGCTGCCGGTAAATATGCTTGAGGTTGCGCAACATACGGCCCATGATGTCGCGCGGCGCGGCAGGCTGCAAGTACAGGCCTAGCGGCAGCGTCGTGTCATCGGGTCTGGCCTCACGCTGTTGCAAGGGGTGCAGCCGCTCGGCCAGCTCTTCGCGGCTGAGCGACTGGCCGGTGAACGGGTCAATGACCACTTGCCCTTTGGGTAAATTGACCTTGACCATGAAGTGGCCGGGGAAAGACAAGCCCCGTGCATCCAGGTCCATACCCAGCGCCAGCTCCAGCCACAACACGGCCAGCGTGATCGGAATGCCGCGCCGGGTTTTGAGCAGCACATGCACAAAGCTGTTGTCCGGGTCGTAGTAATCGTTGACGTTGCCGCCGAAGTTCAGGTCTTGAAAGAAAAACTGGTTGAGCGCGCGCAGTCGCTGCATGGCCGGCGCATCCGGCGGCACGCGCCGCTTCAGACGGGCCAGCAACTGGTCTACATCGCCCAGCACCTGCTGTACATCGAGTTCGGGGTATTCGTCCTGGGCCAGGCAGACAGCAGCTTCCAGCAGCGGGAAATGCTCGTCGCTTTGCACCAGACTTGTAAAGTACTGCAGTGGCGAAGGAATATCAAAATTAAGACGCATGCAGCTACTTTGTCACAACTACCAAAGACTTGCAGCCAAACCTGTTTAGCGCCCGAGCAGACTGCGCACACGCAGGCCGGTAGCGCGTAAGGTCGTGAAATACAGCAAAGCTGAAGCCAGCAACACCAACACCAGCCAGCCAATGCGCTGGCCGTACAAGCTGCGCATACCCGTCCAGCTCAAGGCCTGGGCCGCCCACAGCAAAAAGACGGCAAGTAAAGCGCTGGCCAAGGCCACCTGCAAGCCGAAGCGCCCCCAGCCCGGCAAAGGCCGGTAACTGCCGCGCCGGATCAAACCCACCAGCAACCAGGCAGCGTTGATCAAGGCACCAATGCCAATGGCAAGCGCCAGGCCGGCATGCTGCAAATAAGGCACCAAGACCAGGTTCATCAACTGCGTCAAGACCAGCACAACGATGGCAATGCGCACCGGCGTGCGAATATCCTGGTTGGCATAAAAACCCGGCGCCAGCACCTTGATAGCGACCAGGCCGAGCAGCCCGAATCCATAACCCATGAGCGCACGCGTGGTCTGCAGCACGTCACCGTCGGTGAAAGCACCGTAATGGTAGAGCGTGGCGACCAGCGGCTGCGCAAAGGTCAGCAGCGCCACCGCGCTGGGCACCGCCAGCAAGACCACCAGCCGCAGGCCCCAGTCCAGCATGGCCGAGTATTTGTCAGCGTCATTGGCAGCCCTGGAAGCGGCCAGTTGCGGCATCAGCACCACACCCAAAGCCACACCCAGCAAAGCCGTCGGGAACTCCATCAGCCTGTCGGCGTAGGTCAGCCAGCTCACACTGCCGGCCTGCAGGTGCGAAGCAATCTGGGTATTGATCAGCAGCGATATCTGGGCCACGCTCACACCCAGCAAAGCCGGCAGCATGAGGCGCAAGATGTTGCGCGTACCTGCATCACCCCAGGCGGCGCGCAAGCCGCCCAGGCCCAGGCTGAACCTGGGCAACATACCCAGGCGCAGCAGCGCCGGTATCTGCACCGCCAGTTGCAGCAAGCCGCCCGCCATGACACCGGCCCCCAGGGCATAGACCGGCTCCACACCCCGGGTTTGCAGCCAGGGGGCTAGCAGCCAGGCGGCAGCAATCATGCACACATTGAGCAACACCGGCGTAGCGGCTGGCACGGCAAAGCGCTTGAAGGTATTGAGAACACCTGCAGACAGCGCCACCAGGGACATGAAGCCGATGTAAGGGAACATCCAGCGCGTCATGAACACAGCCGCCTCAAAGCCACGCGGACTTTGCTGCAAACCGCTGGCCATGAGCCAGACCAGCACCGGCGCCCCGGCCACCCCCAGAACGCAAGTCAAAAGCAAAGCCCAAACCAGCAAACTAGCCACCCGGTCCACCAAGAGGCGCGTGGCCTCTTCACCCTCACGCTCCTTGGTGGCCGCCAGCACAGGCACAAAAGCCTGACTGAAAGCGCCCTCAGCAAACAGCCTTCTAAAGAGATTCGGAATGCGAAAAGCCACATTGAAAGCATCCGTCATGGCACTGGCGCCAAACGTAGAAGCAATCAACAACTCCCGCGCCAAACCGGTGACCCGGGACAAGAGCGTGAAAAGCGATACGGTGGAAGCGGCTTTAAAAAGTGACACAAGAGGAGTTTAAGGCGCCGGGCGAACACCTCAAAACCGCCTTCGACAAGCTCAGGGCGAACGGAACGGGGACAGCGTGGGGGCTGGCCAAATCCCCGCAGGGACGCCCCAAGGGGATTTACGCCCCCTCGGGGGGGGCAGCGAAGCCACACGAAGTGGGCCAGCGTGGGGCTGGCAATCTTCCGCCGGGCCGCCCCAAGGAAGATTCACCCCCTCGGGGGGCAGCGCAGCCACACGAAGTGGGCAAGCGTGGGGGCTGGCATATAATCGTGGGCTTTGCTGCATCATCCACAGACTCCTTCCCAGGATTAAAGGAATTTATATATGGCTACTGCCAAACCCAAGAAAAAGAACCCCCGACTTGCATCCGGGCGCAAACGCGTTCGCCAGGACGTCAAGCTCAATGCTGCAAACACCTCGCTGCGCTCCAAATACCGCACGGCCGTCAAGAACGTTGAAAAAGCCGTTCTGTCCGGCGACAAGACCAAAGCTGCAGAGCTCTTTGCCAAAGCACAGAGCATTGTGGACACGGTTGCCGACAAAGGCATCTTCCACAAAAACAAGGCAGCTCGCGACAAGAGCCGCCTGTCCGCCAAGGTCAAAGCCCTGGCCCTCCAAGCCGCCTAACTCGTTAGGCAAATCGCCCGGCTGTCACTTCGTGTGACATCCGCCGTTTTGTAGGGTGCGCTGCAGCAAAGTGAAAAACCGCCTTCGGGCGGTTTTTTCATGCCAATTCCAGAAGCAGGCTGCCCATCAGTTTTTGGGGGCGGTTTTGGGCGACTCGTGTAGCAAACAAGCTTCAGCGACTTGCAGGCGGTTGTCTTTGGCAAAGTTCAGTGCGAAGTCCCAGGCCATGGGTTCTGCTTCGCGCAATTCGCTGTTCACCACCACGCACTTGACGTCGCCAATCAAGGTGGGCAGGCACCAGGGAGAGTAAGTCAGGTGGCTGCCGGGCTGGGGTCCGCCGGGGCGGAACTGACTCATCACGCCGCACAGGCGATCGGCCCAGTCGCTGGGGCGAAAGGTCTTGCCTTCAAGGGTCAAGCCCTGAATGAAAATTTCTTTGGCGCTGCTGGAGACCATCGGTAGAGGCTGCTTGAAGGACCGTTTGACGAGGCGCTGCAACCGGGTTGGCCGGCACTTGCTGCGCTGCACAATGAGTATATCTTATATAAGACTTAAGCCCCTGTCAGGCCAGGTCCGGGCGTGTGGACCTAAAATCAAAAATTGAGTCTCAAGTGAAAGCCCCGCCTGACCATGAACGCCGCCCTCCCCGTCCCTGTTGAAGCCGCTTCCCCGCACGTCATGAACACCTACGGCCGACTGCCGCTGGCGCTCTCGCATGGCCAGGGCTGCCGCGTCTGGGATGTCAACGGCAAGGCTTATCTGGACGCGCTGGGCGGCATTGCCGTCAACACGCTGGGGCATAACCACCCCAGGCTGGTGCCGGCGTTGCAAGAGCAGATCAGCCGGCTGATTCACACCTCCAATTACTACCATATCCCGCTGCAGGAAGCGCTGGCAGCCAAGCTGGTCGAGTTGTCGGGCATGACCAATGTCTTTTTTTGCTCGACCGGGCTGGAGGCCAATGAAGCCGCCCTCAAACTGGCGCGCAAATTCGGTCACGACAAAGGCATAGAGCGCGCCGAAATCGTCGTCTACGACAAGGCCTTTCACGGCCGCAGCATCGCCACCCTGAGCGCCACAGGCAACGCCAAAGTGCAAGCCGGTTTTGGCCCGCTGGTGGAAGGTTTCATCCGCGTGCCGCTCAATGATGTGCAAGCCCTGAAGAAAGCCACCGCCGGCAACCCCAACGTGGTGGCGGTTTTTCTGGAAGCCATTCAGGGTGAAGGCGGCGTCAACCCGGTTGACGTTGACTACCTGCGCGCTTTGCGAAAGCTCTGCGACGAGCAGGACTGGTTGCTGATGATCGACGAAGTGCAGTGCGGCATGGGCCGCACCGGCAAATGGTTTGCACACCAGTGGGCCGGTATCTTGCCGGACGTGATGCCGCTGGCCAAGGGCCTGGGCTCAGGCGTGCCGATAGGCGCCGTGGTGGCCGGCCCCAAGGCGGCCAAGATTTTTGCACCAGGCAACCACGGCAGCACCTTTGGCGGCAACCCGCTGGCCATGCGCGCCGGGGTTGAGACCATCCGGATCATGGAAGAAGATGGCTTGCTGGCCAACGCTGTGAAGGTCGGCGATCACCTCAAAGCGGCGCTGCAGCGTGAATTGGGCAGCCAGCCTGGCCTCAAAGAAATCCGTGGTCGCGGCCTGATGCTGGGCGTTGAGTTGACCGTTCCTTGCAGCGAGCTGGTAGGGCGCGCAGCGGAAAAAGGTTTGTTAATCAGTGTGACTGCCGACAGCGTCATTCGCATGGTGCCCTCGCTGATCATGACGACTGTCGAGGCCGATGAAGTGGTCAGCATTTTGGCGCCGCTGGTCAAACAGCTGATCAAGGAAAAGGCATGACTGCGCAACGCCACTACCTGCAGTTCAGCGACTTCACGGCCGGCGAATACGCTTACCTGTTTGAGCGCGCCGCGCTGATTAAGAAAAAATTCAAGGCCTACGAAAAACACCAGCCCATGGCGGACCGAACGCTGGCCATGATTTTTGAGAAAGCCTCGACGCGCACCCGCGTGAGCTTTGAAGCCGGCATGTACCAGCTGGGAGGGTCTGTGGTGCACCTGACCACCGGTGACAGCCAGCTGGGCCGGGCCGAACCGATTGAGGACAGCGCCAAAGTCATCAGCCGCATGGTGGACCTGGTGATGATCCGCACCTACGAGCAAACCAAGATCGAGCGATTTGCAGCACACTCGCGTGTGCCGGTCATCAATGGCCTGACCAACGAGTTTC
>CANIDW010000126.1 GCA_947466165.1 Comamonadaceae bacterium
CCGCCCTGCCCGCCGACACGACGCCAGGCGAAGGCCTGAAACGTGTTGAGATGAGTTACATCGGCGGCTGAACGTGAACGCGTGTTCAAGCGCAGTCATGGGATGGATTCCCGCCTTCGCGGGAATGACGGCAAAAACGCCATCCCTGCGAAGGCAGGGATCCATCCCCGACTTTTGACTGTCCCCCATGATCGACATCTCTGACATCACCGGCGTGATACTTGCCGGCGGCCGCGGCTCCCGCATGGGCGGGGCTGACAAGGGCCTGCAAAACTTCAACAGCGTACCACTGGCACTGCACACCCAGTTGCGCCTGAGCGCGCAGGTGGGCGAATTGCTGATCAATGCCAACCGCAACCTGGCCGCGTATGAATCCTTTGGCGTGCCGGTCTGGCCGGATGCCGCCAGCCTGGGCGACTTTGCCGGGCCGCTGGCCGGTTTTCTGACCGGTCTGGAGCGCGCCGAAACCGCGTTTGTGGTCACCGTGCCCTGCGACACGCCCTTGTTTCCACTTGACCTGGTGGCCCGCCTGGTCTCAGCGCTGGAAACTGAAGACGCCGAAATCGCCATGGCAGCGGCGCGCGAAGAAGACGGGCAATTGCGAGCCCAGCCGGTGTTTTGCCTGATGCGTTCAGTCATGTTGGAGAGCGTGGTCCGTTTCACACATGGTGGCGGCCGTAAAATCGACGCCTGGACAGCCCAGCACAAGACCACGCTGGTGCCCTTTGACCTGCCAGGCGATGACCCGAAGGCATTTTTCAATGCCAACACGCTGGCCGAGCTGCATCAGCTGGAAAAGCGCTAAGGTCCAAGCGCCAACCGCCAACCGCACAGCCAAGCCATGAAAACCATTGCCCAGATCGCCGCTGAACTGCAAGGCTATGACCCGCAAGCCCTGCCGGCTGAGGGTGTGCTCGATTTTTTAGCGCGCCTGGTCACGCCGCTGCGCGAATCACAATCGTTTGCCTTGTTCGAGGCTCTTGGCAAGGTGCTGGCCCATGACGTGATATCTCCGCTGAATGTACCGCCGCATGACAACTCGGCCATGGACGGCTATGCCTTTGACGGCCGTCAACTACAGCCCGGCAAAGCACTGCAGCTGCGGGTGGTGGGTACAGCGTTTGCAGGCAAAGCCTGGGCAGGCAAGGCCGGCATCGGCGAGTGCGTCAAGATCATGACCGGCGCCATCATGCCGGCTGGCTTTGACACCGTGGTTCCGCAAGAAATGGTCAGCTTTGCCGATGGCAACAGCGATCTCATTGTGATGGCCCCGGGTCTTCTGGCCGCCGGCGACAACCGGCGCTTGCGCGGTGAAGATGTGGCCATGGGTCACCCCGCCCTCAGGCGCGGCCAAATGATCACGCCAGCCCGGCTGGGTCTGGCTGCATCCCTGGGCTTGGACACGCTGCCATGCTTTAGAACGCTGCGCGTGGCCTACTTTTCAACCGGTGACGAAATACTCTCGCTCGGCCAATCCCCCCGTGAGGGCGCCATCTACGACAGCAACCGTTACACCGTCTTTGGTTTGCTACGGCGCTTAGGCTGTGAAGTGATTGACATGGGCGTCGTCAAAGACAACCCCGGCGATCTCGAAGCGGCATTTCGCAGGGCGGCTGCGCAGGCCGACGCCATCATCACCAGTGGCGGCGTGAGCGTTGGCGAGGCTGACTACACCAAAGCCATGATGAAAAAGCTGGGCGATGTGGCCTTCTGGCGCATTGCGATGCGGCCGGGCCGGCCCATGGCGGTGGGTCGTATCGCGGCCAGCCCGGGTGCAGAGCTTGGCGCGGTGCTCTTTGGCCTGCCCGGCAACCCGGTGGCAGTGATGGTCACATTTTTGGCTTTTGTGCGGCCTGCGCTGCTGCAAATGATGGGCTGCACCGACAAGGCCGCCCCGCTTCTCAAGGCCCACAGCCAGGAAGCGCTGCGCAAAAAAGCCGGTAGAACCGAGTACCAGCGCGGCTGGGTCTCATGTGCGGCTGACGGATCCTTGCAGGTCAGGACGACCGGCAACCAGGGCTCCGGCGTGCTCAGCTCGATGACCGAGGCCAATGGCCTGATCGTTTTGCACCACGGGCAAGGCCATGTTGCAGCGGGCGATCTGGTTGACGTGATGATGTTTGACGGCGCTATTTAAGCGCCGCCAGCTCACACACAGCCCGTCTTTACTTGGCGATGATCTCCGGCGCGATGCCGTGACCATGCGCGCCGGCAACCGGGCCCTCATGCGCCTCGCGATTGCTGGCTCCCGGTACTTTCTTGCGGGCAAACAAGGTGTACATGGTGGGCACCACAAACACGGTCAGCACAGTGCCCAGCGACATGCCACCCACAATCACCCAGCCGATTTGCATGCGGGATTCGGCCCCGGCACCTGTGGCCAGCGCCAGCGGCAAGGCGCCCAACACCATGGCACCGGTGGTCATCATGATGGGGCGAAGGCGCTGAGAAGCCGCTTTGACGACGGCATCGATCATGCCAAAACCCTGCCCGCGTAGCTGATTGGTGAACTCGACAATCAAGATGCCGTGCTTGGTGATCAGACCGACCAAGGTGATCAGACCGATCTGCGAATACACATTGAGCGAGCCGCCACTCCACTTGAGCGCAATCAGGGCACCAATCATGGACAGCGGCACCGACAACATGATCACCAGCGGGTCAATGAAGCTCTCAAACTGGGCTGCGAGCACCAGGAAAATAAACACCAGCGCCAGACCAAAAACAATGATCAAAGCGCCTTGCGATTTTTTAAACTCGCGCGACGTACCGTTGAGCTCAGTGGTGTAGCCGCTTTTGAGCACCTTGGCTGCCGTCTGATCTAAAAAGTTAAGCGCTTCGCCCAAAGAATAATCGCCTGACAGGTTGGCCGTGATGGTGGCAGAACGGCGCTGGCCGAAGTGATTGAGCTCGCGTGGCGACACGCTTTCGCGCACCTTGACCAGGGCGCCCAGCGGGATCATGGCGTCATTGCGCCCACGCACATAAATACGGTCAATGTCGTCGGGGGTGTTGCGATTGCTGGCCTGTGTCTGGACGATCACATCAAACTGCTCAGCGTCGCGCTTGTAGCGTGTCACATTGCGCCCGCCCAGCAATGTTTCAATGGCCCTGGCCACCACATCGACGTTAACGCCCAGTTCAGCAGCTTTGGCGCGATCGATGTCAATGCGCAGCTCCGGCTTGTTCAAGCGCAGATCGACGTCGGGAGAAACGATGCCCGGATTTTTAGCGATTTCGTCCAGCATCTGGCGCACAGCGGAGTTGAGATTCTGATAGCTGTCAGAAGTCTGGATCACAAAATTGATAGGCCTTTCGCGAAAACCCTGGCCCAAAGAAGGTGGTGTGATCGGGAAAGCAGTGATGCCCGCCAGTGAAGCAAATTTAGGTTGCAATTCACGCGCCATATCCATGGTGGAACGCTTGCGGTCTTCCCAATCCACGGTGCGGTAAAGCATGGTCGCCTGGGCCACTGTAGGGTTGCCGGCGCTGACAAAAATCCGGTCAAACTCCTTGAAGGGTTGCCCCATTTTCTCCATCGCCCGGGCGTAGCGATCGGTGTAAGCCAGGGTGGATCCGTCAGGCGCATTAACGTTGGCCAGGATCACGCCACGGTCTTCCATGGGCGACAACTCTTGCTTCATGGTGGGCGCAATCAGGGCGATCGCCATAGCAATCAGGCCCATGCCAATCAGCACCAGCCAGCGCGCTTGCAACACCCAGGAAGTGAGCAGGCCGACGAATCCGGCGTTCGGGCCGGGCTGGTAGCGGCGCGTGACAATCCAGCGCAGCACATTGCCATAACCGTTGGAAATAGATGAAAGCAAGCGTTCCATCGAACGGTCAAACAAATTAGGCTTGGGGTTGTGACGCAAAAATTTGGTGCACATCATGGGTGTCAGCGTCAAAGCGACAAAGCCAGACACCACCACCGCGCCAGCCAGGGCCAAAGCAAATTCAATGAACAATCGGCCGGTGCGCCCTGGCGTGAAAGCCAGCGGTGCATAAACGGCCACCAAGGTTGCCGTCATGGTGACAATCGCAAACCCGATTTCGCGGGCACCCTTGATACCGGCAGAAAACGGGTCCATGCCTTCTTCAATATGCCGGAAAATATTTTCCAGCATGACGATCGCATCGTCCACCACCAGGCCGATGGCCAGCACCAGAGCCAGCAAGGTGAGCGTATTGATGGAAAAACCGGCCAGCGACATCAGCGCAAAAGTGCCGACCAAGCTGACCGGAATGGTGATGATCGGAATGATGGAGGCGCGCAGCGTGCGCAAAAACACGAAGATCACCAGGGCCACCAACAGCACAGCCTCCAGAATCGTGGTGTAAACATTTTTGATGGAGCGGTCAATGAAGGCAGAGTTGTCATTGGCCACGTCAATCAAGACGTCAGCAGGCAGGTCATTTTTGAGCTTGGGAATGGCTTCGCGCACACCGCGGGACAAGTCCAGCGGGTTGGCTGTGGCCTGGCGAATCACGCCCACCGCCACGGCTGAACGGCCGTTCAAACGAACGGCGGTGCGCTCGTCGGCGGGGCCCTCCTGAACCCGAGCGACGTCACGGATCTTGACCGGAAATCCATTGACCGTCTTGACAACGATGTCGGCAAACTGGCCGGGCCGGATCAAGTTGGTCTGCGAGGTCACACTGAATTCGCGTTGCTGCGACTCAATACGGCCGGCCGGTAACTCCAGGTTGCTGCGACGGATGGCGTCTTCAACGTCCTGCGTGGTCAACTTGTAGCCGGCCAGCCTGTCGGTGTCCAGCCAGACCCGCATGGCGTACTTACGCTCGCCGAAAATACGCACATCCGCCACGCCGCTCACAGTCTGCAAGCGCGGCTTGACGATGCGGTTGACCAGGTCGTTGATTTGCAGCGGCGTTAGCGATTCACTTGAAAAGGCCAGTTGAATCACCGGAAAGGCGTCGGCCTCGACCTTGGCGATCACCGGCTCTTCAATAGCCTGCGGCAAGCGATTGCGAACGCGGGAAGTGCGGTCACGCACTTCAGCGGCGGCCGAATCAGCGTCTTTTTCAAGCCGGAAACGCACACTGATCTGTCCCTGGTCGGCGCGACTGATAGAGGTGATCACATCCACACCGTCAATACCTGCAATCGAGTCCTCCAGGGGTTTGGTTACTTGCGACTCGATCACCTCAGCAGAAGCGCCGAGATAACGCACGCTGACGGTGACCACCGGCTCGTCAATCTTCGGGTACTCACGCACGGTGAGCCGGTTAAAACTGACAGCACCAATGAGCACAATCAGCAGCGACAGCACGGTCGCAAAGACCGGACGGCGTATGGATACTTCGGCTATTTGCATGGTCGATATTCCCGGTTACGTCTTGAAAATTCAGGCTGGCGCCAATGTCCTCAGGGCCTCTGGACTCGATTGAGAGACCGGCTTGCGGCCGGGCGCGGCCGAAGGACGTGCGCCACCACGCGGCGCGGCATCGTCCACGCCGGCCAGACAAGGGTCGGGACCGACCAGCGGGGCCGCAGCGGCAGCTGCTTTGCTGTTAC
>CANIDW010000127.1 GCA_947466165.1 Comamonadaceae bacterium
AGTTTGTAGGCCAGACCGGAGCAGCCGGTGGTTTTGACACCCAAACGAACACCGACACCTTTGCCGCGCTTGGTCATGTAACGCGTCACATGGCGCGCGGCTGCATCGGTCAAAGTTACGGACATCTTGGTGACTTCAAAATTAGTGAGCGTGCTTTTGCTTGTAATCGTTGACTGCTGCCTTGATGGCGTCTTCGGCCAGGATAGAGCAATGGATCTTGACGGGCGGCAGGGCCAATTCTTCAGCGATGGCGCTGTTCTTGATGCTCGCAGCCTCGTCCAGGGTCTTGCCTTTGACCCACTCGGTCACCAGCGAGCTTGAGGCGATGGCCGAACCGCAACCGTAGGTCTTGAAGCGTGCATCTTCGATAACGCCGGTCAAAGGGTTGACCTTGATTTGCAATTTCATCACGTCACCGCAAGCGGGCGCGCCCACCATGCCGGTGCCAACCGAATCGTCGCCCTTTTCAAAAGAGCCGACGTTGCGGGGGTTCTCGTAGTGGTCCACCACTTTTTCGCTGTAAGCCATTGAATTAACTCCTGTACTAGATAAGGTGAGCCAACCGGACAACCGGCCGCCTTTAAGTGAGATGAATCAGTGCGCCGCCCACTGGATGGTAGACAGGTCTACGCCGTCTTTGAACATTTCCCACAGTGGAGACAACTCGCGCAATTTGGCAACGTTTTCTTTGATGGTCGCCACCGCGTAATCAATCTCTTCTTCGGTGCTCCAGCGGCCTATGGTCATGCGCAGGCTGCTGTGAGCAAGTTCGTCGCTGCGACCCAGGGCGCGCAGCACATAGCTGGGCTCCAGGCTGGCCGAGGTGCAAGCCGAACCGCTGGATACGGCCAGTCCCTTGATGCCCATGATCAAGGACTCGCCTTCAACGAAGTTAAAGCTCATGTTCAGGTTGTGGGGCACGCGCTTGACAGCGTGGCCGTTCAGAAACACTTCCTCGACATCTTTCAGGCCTGCCAGCATGCGCTCTTGCAAGGCGCGGATGCGTTTATTTTCTTCATGCATTTCCGCTTTGGCAATGCGGTAGGCCTCGCCCATGCCAACGCACTGGTGCGTGGGCAGCGTGCCCGAACGCATACCACGCTCATGACCTCCACCGTGCATCTGAGCTTCAAGGCGAATGCGCGGCTTGCGGCGCACATACAAAGCACCAATGCCTTTCGGGCCGTAGGTCTTGTGCGAGGTCAGGCTCATCAAATCAACCGGCAGCGTGGCAAGGTCAATGTCTACCCGGCCCGTGGCTTGCGCCGCATCCACATGAAAAATCACTCCGCGTTCGCGGCAAATCGAGCCGATGGCCGCAATGTCCTGGATCACGCCAATCTCGTTGTTCACGTACATCACGCTGACGATGATGGTGTCCGGGCGAATGGCGGCCTTCAGCGCTTCCAGGTCGAGCAAGCCGTCGGCCTGCACGTCCATGTAAGTCACTTCAAAGCCCTGACGCTCGAGTTCACGGCAGGTGTCGAGCACGGCTTTGTGCTCGGTCTTGACCGTGATCAGGTGTTTGCCTTTGGACTTGTAAAAATGCGCCGCGCCCTTGATGGCGAGGTTGTTGGACTCGGTTGCGCCGCTGGTCCAGACAATTTCTCGCGGATCCGCACCGATGAGGGCGGCAACATTGTCACGGGCTTTTTCGACAGCAGCCTCAGCCTCCCAACCCCATGCATGACTGCGCGATGCCGGGTTGCCGAAATGCTCGCGCAACCAGGGGATCATGGCGTCCACCACCCGTGGGTCGCAAGGGTTGGTGGCGCTGTAGTCCATGTAAATAGGGAAGTGAGGCGTGTCCATGTCGGCTCTTCAATGTCAATAAAAAATCAGGCGAAGCGCAATGAATCAGCTCTTGGAAAAAGCTTTACCCAGTGCAAAAACAGAATTAGGCCCGGTCACCCGCACAGTTTTGACAATCGGTGAGCTGAAAATAGCCTTTTTAGCTTGCGGGCTGCTTTCAACCACAAGGCCTTTGGCCAGCTGATCGTCGACGAGTTTTTGCAAAGTCACCGAGGCCAGAAAATCAACCATGCGGCTGTTCAATGAGGCCCACAACTCGTGGGTCATGCAGCGGCCGGCTTCGCCCATGCAGTTTTCTTTGCCGCCACAGTGGGTGGCATCAATGGGCTCGTCCACCGACAAAATGATGTCGGCAACAGTGATCTGAGCTGCTTTTCTGCCCAATGAATAGCCGCCGCCAGGGCCGCGGGTGGACTCCACCAGTTCATGGCGGCGCAGCTTGCCGAACAACTGTTCCAGATAAGACAAAGAAATTTGCTGCCGTTGGCTGATAGCAGCCAGCGTCACGGGACCGTTGTTCTGGCGTAAGGCCAGGTCAATCATGGCAGTGACCGCAAAGCGGCCTTTGGTTGTGAGGCGCATTTCAAGATTCCTTAAAAATAATGGCTTTACTACCGTTTTCCGTCAACTCTGACAACTTTTGGCAGTCTGAGTTTCGATGAATCTGCCCTTTTGAGCGGCTCAAAAGCGGTCAGCGAAACAGTCATTTTTTGGATTGATCTCGACTGAATTGCTCAAGTATAGAGCAAAAGCCTAGCGATTTAGTCGACCTCTCAAGGAATGGGGGTATTTAAGGGTTTACCCGTAATTTACCCTTCAAGGTTCCAGTGAAATGTGGTCGGTCCCGGCCGCACCAAAAGCCCTGGCTTTGAGCTGGCTGAGCTGGTCACGCACGCGCGCCGCCTTTTCGAACTCGAGGTTTTTGGCGTGCTCGATCATCTCCTTTTCCAGGCGTTTGATCTCACGGGCGATATCTTTTTCGCTCATGTCTTCCACCTGCGCTTTTTGCAGCTCCAGCTTTTGCGCCTCTTTGCCAGACTTTTCACTGTAGACGCCGTCAATCAGATCTTTGATGCGCTTGACCACGCTTCGTGGCGTGATGTTGTGGGTCACATTGAAAGCAAGTTGCTTGTTGCGACGACGCTCGGTCTCACCCATGGCTTTTTTCATGGAGTCGGTAATCCGATCGGCATACAAAATCGCCCGCCCGTTGAGGTTGCGGGCCGCCCGGCCGATGGTCTGGATCAAGCTGCGCTCGGCGCGCAAAAAGCCTTCCTTGTCAGCATCCAGAATCGCGACCAGACTGACTTCGGGAATGTCCAGGCCCTCGCGCAGCAAGTTGATGCCCACCAGCACGTCAAAGGCGCCCAGGCGCAGATCACGCAAAATCTCGACCCGCTCTACCGTGTCCACGTCACTGTGCAAATAGCGCACTTTCACGCCGTTGTCGGTCAGGTAGTCGGTGAGCTGCTCGGCCATGCGCTTGGTGAGCGTGGTGATCAGTACGCGCTCATTTTTGTCAACCCGGATGCGGATTTCCTGCAGCACATCGTCCACCTGGTGCGTCGCCGGTCGCACCTCGACCTGGGGGTCGACCAAGCCGGTGGGCCGCACCACCTGCTCAACCACGCGACCCGCATGCGCGATCTCGTAGGCGGCCGGTGTGGCAGAAACAAAAATTGCTTGCCGCATCTTGCTCTCAAACTCTTCAAATTTCAGCGGCCGGTTGTCAAGCGCACTGGGCAGACGAAAACCATAGGCCACCAAGGTGGTCTTGCGCGCCCGGTCACCGTTGTACATGGCGTTGAGCTGGCCGATCATGACGTGGCTTTCGTCAAGAAACATCACCGCGTCCTTGGGCATGTAGTCGCACAGGGTCGATGGCGCTGAGCCCGGCGGTGCACCGCTCAAATGCCGGGTGTAGTTTTCAATGCCTTTGCAGTGACCGATTTCGCTGAGCATTTCCAGGTCAAAGCGGGTGCGCTGCTCGATACGTTGCGCCTCGACCAGCTTGCCCTCACTGATGAACTGCTTGACGCGCTCGACCAGCTCGAGCTTGATGGTTTCCACAGCCATCATGACCTTGTCGCGCGGGGTCACATAGTGACTTTTCGGGTAAATCACAAAGCGCGGGACTTTTTGGCGGATGCGCCCGGTCAGCGGGTCAAACAGCTGCAGCGACTCGATCTCGTCGTCAAACAACTCCACGCGGATAGCCAACTCGGAATGCTCGGCCGGAAAGACGTCGATCACGTCGCCGCGCACGCGGAAAGTGCCGCGCGCAAAATCCTGCTCATTGCGGCTGTACTGCATGCGGATCAGGCGGGCGATCACGTCGCGCTGGCCCATCTTGTCGCCGACGCGGGCAATAAACCGCATTTGCGTGTAGTCCTCGGGTGCACCTATGCCATAGATCGCGCTGACGGTGGCCACGATGATGGTGTCGCGCCTCTCGAGCACGCTCTTGGTCGCCGACAGCCGCATCTGCTCGATGTGCTCGTTGATGGCTGAGTCTTTCTCGATGAAGAGATCGCGCTGCGGCACGTAGGCCTCAGGCTGGTAGTAGTCGTAGTAACTGACGAAATACTCAACTGCGTTCTTCGGGAAAAATTCGCGGAACTCGCTGTACAGCTGGGCTGCCAGGGTCTTGTTGGGCGCAAAAACGATGGCCGGACGGCCCAGCCGGGCAATCACATTGGCCATGGTGAAAGTTTTGCCCGAACCGGTCACGCCCAACAAGGTCTGGAAAACTTCACCGTCGTTGATACCTTCGACCAACTGCTCAATCGCCGTGGGTTGATCGCCGGCCGGCTCGTAGGGCATGAACAGCTCAAAGGGCGAACCCGGGTAACGCACAAAGCGACCCGGCAGGGCTTCGCCCTGTGCATCGGGCAAGGGACTGGGCGCTTGTCTGGCTTCTTGCATAGACCTCATTTCAGGCCCGCTAAAATTACGGGTAACTGAACAGAATACGACATTACAGCCCCCGCTGTGAAAGTCGTTGGAGCACAGCCCGTCGCCAAAGCGCCAAGCCCCGGCTGTTCACTTTGCCAACCTTGCATTTTTTGCCTCTTTTTGAAAGATTTTCATGTCTATGTTCACCGCTGTCGAAATGGCCCCCCGCGATCCGATCCTGGGTCTGAACGAGCAATTCAACGCAGACGGCAATCCCAGCAAGGTCAATCTCGGCGTCGGCGTCTATTACGACGACAGCGGCAAACTTCCCTTGCTGCAGTGTGTTCGCGCTGCCGAAAAAACCATGGCCAACGCGCCAACAGCCCGCGGTTATCTGCCGATTGACGGCATCGCCGCCTATGACGCTGCCGTGAAAAGCCTGGTCTTCGGTGCCGACAGCGAAGCCGTCAAGTCCGGCCGCGTGGCCACCATCCAGGCCATTGGCGGTACCGGCGGCCTGAAGGTCGGCGCCGACTTCCTCAAACGCCTGAACCCGAACGCCAAGGTGATGATCAGCGACCCGAGTTGGGAAAATCACCGCGCCTTGTTCACCAATGCAGGCTTCGAGGTACAGAGCTACCCCTACTACGACGCGGCCAAGCGCGGCATCAACTTTGAAGGCATGCTGGCCGGCATCAAGGCGGCTGCGCCGGGCACCGTCGTGGTTCTTCATGCCTGCTGCCACAACCCGACCGGCTAC
>CANIDW010000128.1 GCA_947466165.1 Comamonadaceae bacterium
GACCGGCTGGATGATTCTCTGGACGTTGAGCCCCCGGCTTTGATCAAGGGCTATTTGCGCTTGGGCGCCAAGGTGTTGGGTGCACCGGCCTGGGATCCGGATTTCAATTCGGCTGATTTGCCCATGATGATGCGTATCGCTGATCTGCCACCGCGTTACCGCAAGCGTTTTGACGCAGCTGCTGATTAAGAACCTGGGCCTCAGCGCCTTGAGTTTGATATGTATTCACCGTATTGTCATTTATCTGTCATAAATGGATTCCACAATCAATTTGAGCTTAATCAACTCTGATTGAGTGTCGGGCTTCGATAATCCACTGCCTTCATGGTTTTTCATCTATGCCCAATCCAAATGAAATGAAGACGCTAACTGCGGCGGCGGGTACACCTCGTTTGAATCTTCTCAACCGTGACGTCAGTATTCTGGCGTTCAATGAGCGTGTACTGGACTTGGCTACACAAACTCAGACGCCCTTGCTGGAGCGGTTGCGCTTTTTGTGCATTGTTTCGTCAAACCTCGACGAATTCTTTGAAGTTCGCGCTGAGCCGCATTTGTCTGCGCTGCGTTTGCAGGGTACCAATTCTTCAGAAGCCCAAGACGCCTACGCTGCACTGTCTGAAGCGGCTCATACCATTGTTGAGAAACAATACCGTCTGTACAACGACGTGTTGTTGCCGGAGTTCGCCCGGCAAGGCATTCATCTGCTCTCGCACGGTGAGCGAAATGCAGCTCAAAAGCGCTGGGTCAAAGCTTATTTTTTGCGCGAAGTGCGGCCATTGTTGATTCCGGTCGGCCTGGATCCATCGCACCCGTTCCCGATGGTTGCCAACAAATCGCTCAACTTCATTGTGCGGCTGGGCGGCAAAGATGCTTTTGGACGTGAGAACGAAATTGCCATTGTCAAAGTGCCTCGCGTGTTGCCGCGCATCATGCAAATACCAGACAGCAGTGGCAAAGGACAATTACACTTTGTCGCCTTGACCAGCGTGATCCGCTCGCACCTGGCAGATCTTTTTCCGGGCCGCGATGTGCAGCAGTTCTCGCAGTTCCGGGTCACCCGGCACTCCGACTTGGCGGTGGACGAGGAAGATGTGTTGAATCTGCGCACAGCCTTGCGTGCCGGCCTCGAACAACGCAACTACGGACAAGCCCTGAGGCTGGAGGTTTCTGCCGGTTGTTCTGAGCACTTGTCTCAATTTCTGCTCGAGCAGTTTGATCTGCCGCCCGAAGCGCTGTACAGGGTGCCTGGCCCTGTGAACCTGGTCCGGCTTACGCAGCTGGTTGACCTGGTGAATGACCCCGCGCTGTTATTTCCGCCTTATCAATCTTCGTACCCGCAACAACTCAAGCAGGGCGAATCGATTTTCCAAAAGCTCAAAGAAGGTGATGTGTGCATTCACCAGCCCTTTGAAAGCTTTGATGGCGTCCTGGCTTTTTTGCGCGAAGCTGTCAATGACCCCCAGGTACTGGCCATCAAGCAGACGATTTACCGTACCGGGTCCGATTCTGAGCTGATGGTTTTGCTGCGCGAGGCGGTCAGGCGCGGCAAAGAAGTCACTGTGGTGGTGGAGCTCAAGGCCCGCTTTGACGAAGAAGCCAACATCAATTGGGCCGAGATGCTGGAATCTATCGGTGCCCAGGTGGTCTACGGCATTGTGGGTCTCAAGACACACGCCAAAATGTTGCTGGTGACGCGTCGTGAGGGCAAGCTTCTCAAGCGCTACGGCCATCTCTCGACGGGAAACTACAACCCCAAAACTGCGCGTCTTTACACCGATGTGAGTTATCTCACGGCCAACCCCTTGCTGACCCTGGACATGGAAAATGTCTTTTTTCACCTGGCCAGCCAAAGTCGTTTGCCCAAACTAAGGCAGCTGGTTCTTGCACCTTTCCAGCTGCACGCCAAAATGCTGCAAATGATCGAAGCGCTGAGCGCAGCTGCAGCCCGGGGAGAAGACGCGCGGCTGGTGGCCAAAATGAATGCCTTGACCGATGAAGGTCTGATACTTGCACTGGTCAACGCCGGGCAGAAGGGCGTGAAAATTGACCTCATCGTCCGGGGTGCTTGCATGTTGCCGGCGCAGGTTCCGGGTGTCACTGACAACATCCGGGTGCGCTCCATCATCGGGCGTTTCTTAGAGCACTCGCGGGTTTTTTACTTCCGCTCGGGGAACACCGAAACGCTTTATTTGTCGAGCGCCGACTGGATGAACCGCAATATGTTCGGGCGAATCGAGTTGGCCTGGCCGGTCACAGACCCCGTGCTGCGCCAACGCATCATTGACGAATGTCTTGTGGCCTACATGCATGACACCAGCAACGCGTGGGATTTGCAGGCAGATGGTACTTACCAAAGGGTTCAGCCGCCAGCGCATGGCCGCAAAGAAGGTGCTCAGGCAGCTTTGATGGCGCGCTATGGCACACAGGCTGCTGGCTCGGTTTCAAAGACTGGCAAGTCTGGGTCTAAGCCGCGTAAGCCGGCACAGAACAACGCCCTGAGCAAAAACAGGAAAAGCAAGGCCAACTGACCATGGATCTGATTGTCTGGCGACATGCCGACGCTGAAGATCTCAGCGATGGCATTGCACCGCCTGCAATCACGGAAATTGATTTTCAAGCAGACCTGGCGCGTTGCCTGAGCTCCAAAGGTCTGCGGCAAGCCGCCCGCATGGCGCAATGGCTGGACCGTAAGCTAGCAGACAATGCGCGCATCCTGGTCAGCCCTGCGGTTCGCTGCGAACAAACTGTGGTGCCCTTGGGGCGCAAGTACAAAATCTGCCCTGAACTGTCCCCGAGCGGCTCGGTGGACGACCTGCTGACGCTCACACACTGGCCAGACAGCAAATACCCGGTGGTCGTGGTGGGCCACCAGCCCACACTGGGCCAGGTGGTCAACCGACTCCTTGGCCTTGACGGCATGGATATATCGCTGCGCAAAGGCTCCCTGTGGTGGCTCCGCAGCCGGCTGCGGGATGGTCAAAGGCAAGCGTTTGTGGTGACGGTTCAGTCCCCCGACTTCCTCTGAGCAAAAGGCAGCTACCGGCGATCAGCTGGTGGCGGCGGGCCTGCCCGTTTTGATGGTGGGCACAGCCGTCAGCGCTGCCAAAAATGCAGCGTCTGACATGGCCGCCAAAGCCTTCACGCCGGCACGCAAGAGCTCGCTTTTTTTGGCGGCCCGAGAGAGCTTGCCGGCCCGCTCTTTGAGAGCGTCAATCACCACGTACTCGGTTTTGGGAATGGTGAAGCTGTCGCGGATCATTTTGGGCTTTTTAGCCTTTTCCACCTTGACCGGCTTGTTGACTGGCTTGACCGCGGTTTTCACGGCGGTCTTTGGCTGCGGGCTCAGCTTGGCTTTAACCGGTGTTTTGGCCGCTGGCTTGGCTGGTGATTTGGCTGGCGCTCTGGCTGCTTTGGATGGTGCCCGTTTGGCAGACACAGCAGATTTAACAGCGCTGGTTTTGCGAGTGACGCGAGGTTTGGCAGAGGTGACCATGTTTGACTCCAAGTAAAAAACAAATTTGTAAACAGTATATACAGTTTACATCGTTGATCTATGGCAGTGTCAAGTGCCGCAAAGCTCAGCTTACCCTTCTTTAATGGTCAGTGTGTAAGTGGTTTTTTGCCATGCGATGGCTTCTTCGCGCAGCAGGTAAGCAGATTGTGGGAAGGCCTCTGCCCAACCGGGGCGAAGCGTAATGCAAAAGTTGGATTCTTTCAGGTTGAGGTTTAAACCGGCCAGATCCGGGTTGCGCCTGGCATGACAAAAAATAACAGCCAGTCGCAGAGCCATCAACTGTTGTACAAACATCGTGTCGCTGAAGTCTGCGTCCAGTTTGCGCAGCTTGCCGCGGTGTCCTAGAACCAACAAGCTCAAACGGTGCAGTTCAGGCAATGAAAAGCCGGGCGCATCGGCGTTGTCCAAAATGTAGGCGCCATGTTTATGCTGGTCGTTATGAGAAATATGGCTGCCAATTTCATGCAACTGGGCAGCCCAGCCCAGCTTGTTTTCAAAGCGAATCAATTGCTCGTCCGGGCCAGAACACAACATAGCCAGCAGTTGGCGCGCGGTGCGGCTCACGCGTTCGGCATGGACTCTGTCAACGTCGAATTTGCGCGCCAGACTTTGCACCGTGTGCGAGCGCAAATCAGTCTGCGGCGCTTCCCGGTCCAGCAAATCGTAGAGAGCGCCGTGGCGCAATGCACCACGGGCTACATGCATGGTCTCGATGTTCATCAAATCAAAAACCGCCCTCAGCACGCTGACACCACCACCAATCACGGGTCTGCGATCGTCTTTGAGGGACTCCATTTTGAGGCGGTCTGCACTTTGGGCTTTGAGCAAGCGGTCCAGCAGCCAGTCCAGGCCTTCACGAGTGATCAGGCCTTGCGGCCAACCTGAGGCGCTCAGCACGTCACTGACGGCACCCACGGTGCCGGAAGAGCCATAGGCGGTGTCCCACAGCTGTCTTTCAAACAGAGGGGTAGCTTCTTCGAGTACCGCTTTGGCCGCAATTTCTGCAGCCTTGAATGCACGCTCAGTGAACTGTCCCTCAGAAAAATATTTCATGGACCACCGGACACTGCCCACCCGCAAGGACTCCATGGTTTGGGCTTCAAGATCGCAACCCAGAATCATTTCGGTAGACCGCCCGCCAATGTCCACCACCAGGCGGCGTTCAGTCGATTGCGGCAGCAGATGCGCCACCCCCTGGTAGATCATCCGCGCCTCTTCTCGCCCGGCAATCACGTCAATGGGAAAGCCGAGCAACTGGTGAGCCCGGGTGAGAAATACATCGCGGTTCCTGGCCTCACGCATGGTTTGTGTGGCAACTGCGCGTACCTGGCTTTTCTTAAAGCCGGCCAGACGTTCGCCAAAACGAGCCAGGCAGTCCCAACCGCGCTGCATGGCTTGCTCGGTGAGGTTGCGGTCCGCATCAAGTCCGTTGCCTTGACGAACTGTTTCTTTTAAATACTCAGTAGGACGGATGATGCCGTCATCGAAGCGACCAATTTCAAGTCGAAAGCTGTTAGAGCCCAAATCCACAGCCGCCAGTCGGGTTCCGTTTTGCATAATTCCTGATCAATAAATTTCAATGCCAGCATAGCATTCAGGTGCTATTTTTTAAACTGCACAAGCCAAAACAGCAAAGAAATGGCAGGCCGTTCCGGTGGCCACCAAAGCGTGCCAGACCGTGTGGGCGTACTTCACCTTAGCGTCCAGTGCGAAAAAAATGACGCCTACTGTGTAAGCGGCACCGCCTAGCAGCAAAAGGTTCATCACCTCGGCAGACGCATGCCGCACCACGGGCAAAGCTGCTACCAGTACCAGCCAACCCATCACCAGGTAAAGGCTGGTGGACAGCCAGGGCGATGACATTTTGTTGCTTATTTTCAATGCAGCACCCAACAAAGCGGTCAGCCAGACCAGCCCCAGCGTTATCCAATC
>CANIDW010000129.1 GCA_947466165.1 Comamonadaceae bacterium
GACAGCACTGCCCCCCAGGTCTGACGGCGCGAAATTTTTTCACCATGCAAGAGCCAGCCCAGGCCCAACATCCAGATCGGAATGCTGGAGGCCACCAGCGTCACGTTCATGGCGGTGGAGGTGTGCAGCGCCAGGTATTGCAGCGAGTTGTAGGCTCCGACACTGAGCAGACCCAGCAGGGCAAAACGACGCCAGTGGCGCCACATCAGACTGTCCCGGTGTAAAACCCTGTGCGCCAGCGGCAGCAGCACCAAAAAAGCCAGCAGCCAACGCAAGAAGTTCAGCGTCATGGGCGGCACCAGATCGTTGATCATGCGGCCGATCACGGCATTGCTGGCCCACATCAAAGGTGCAATGCTAAGCAACATAATGGTCGAGGTGCTGAGGCGGCGGTTCATGCAAGGACTGTAGCAAGACCGGGCCTCAATGTCTTTGAGCCGGTACAAGACTTTCCCCACGATCTTCAAATAATGCGGTCCCTCGCCGACTGTGCGCTAGCCCTGAAGGCGTGCGACGGAGCAAACCCAGTAATAAGCGAGCATTTTCTCGGCCAGGAGTTCTCGGCCAGGTTGGGCCTGGACCTCTGGAACCGCAGCATGTTACTTGGTGTGGTCCCTGAAAAACCACTGCAACTCGCGGGAACACTACTGATTTTGGATGATTTTCAATGGTCAAAATGTTGAACAGTGCTCGCGTGCGAATTCGACAAATCTGCTTGTCACTGTTGGCATTCCTACCGCCCTCGTAGCCATGTATAAAACCGATGCCCTTTCCAGCCCGACTAGAGGAACATAAGTAACGTTTTTGAATGCCAACCTAGAAGTCGATAGCGGGACGATTGCAACGCCAAATTCAGCTGCTACCAGGCCAATCACGGCGTGCATGGGAGCAATTTCTTGCGAGATTTTCGGCATGAATCCGGCTGCTTGGCACAAAGAGAGTACTTCTGAGTGAAAACCGCTGCCCTCTTTTTGAAACATCACAAAACTTTGCTCTTTTAGCGAAGACAAGCTAAGCGGCGGTTTGAGCGTTTTGGCAAGTCTGCGAGGTATCGCTGCAACAAACCCCTCGCGGTGGACGCTCTCTAAAACAACGCCTGTGGTGATGGGCGCCAATCTTGTAAAACCAACGTCCATGCGCCCGTGTGCAATTTGCTCCATTTGCTCATCAGGCGACAGGTTGCGCATGGTCACATGCACATCAGGATTGGAGTTACAAAACTCTCGTAAAAGGTCAGGCAAAAAGCCAAACATCGCCCCGCCTGCGACGGCAATACTTACCTGTCCAGCTTCACCACGGGCGGCAGCTTGTCCTCGGTTGAGCGCCTTTTCAGCCCCTTCGATTGCGGTCCGAGCATGCGCTATGAAAACGCTTCCAGCGGCTGTAACTTTTGTTCCCTTGGGTCCCCTGTCAAAAAGTTGTGCACCGAGGATACTCTCCAGCTCCGCGATGCGCTGAGACAGCGGCGGCTGAGAAATGCCTAGCCTTTGCGCGGCTGCACCGAATCCGCCAAAGTCCGCAACGGCCACGGCGTAGCGAAAAAGTCGGAGATCTGGAAGGAGCCGAGGCTTGTGCATTAGAGGCATCTTTCTTTGATATGGATATCTAATCTAAATGATATTGGACGTTATGTAAGGCCCATCCTAGTATGGTGCCTTAACAACGTCAGGAGCCTCTTATGCCGTTCACTTCACGTCGCAAGCTACTTCAATGGCTGTCCTTGGCAGCGCTAGGCGTTACCCAAGCCAATGCGCAGCAACAGTTCACAAAACCAGTCAGGCTGATTATTCCCGGGCCACCAGGCGGCGCCTCAGACACGATTGCACGAGTGCTATCTGAGGACATCTCCAAAGCAATCGGGCAACCACTGGTTATTGAGCCCAGACCCGGCGTGGGCGGCAACTTGGCAACTGACATGGTCGCGAAGGCGCCTCCGGATGGTCATACGATCTTGCTGGGTGACATCGGACCATTGGCAATCAATTTGACGCTCTTTCCGAGCCTTCCATTCGACCCCATCCGAGACTTTGAGCCCATCGCACGAATGGCCGTCTTCCCCTGGATCGTCGTGGCACACCCCTCACTGGGCGTGAAATCGATGAAGGACTTGTTTGAGCTCGCCCGAAAAAGCCCTTCAGGAATTTCTTTTGGAACGCCAGGTCAAGGCACGCCTATGCATTTGACCGGTGCCTTCCTGGCGAAAGCGAGCGGTGCCAATTTCGAGCATATTCCCTATAAAGGCGGAGGGCCGGCCACCCTGGATGTCGTGGCGGGACACGTCAAGCTAGGGATTGTTGGACTCCCCCCCGCCGCTCAGCATGTTAAAAGCGGCAGTCTTGTACCGATTGGCGTCAGCACGGGGCAGCGTTCGGTACTTCTGCCCGATGTTCCAACACTTCAGGAGGCAGGGTTGACCGGGTTCGACGCGGGAGTTTGGTACGGCTTGCTAGCTCCAAAAGGTACGCCCAGGGCGCTGACTGAAAAATTGTCTGCTGCGGTTCAGGTTGCCCTTGCGAACCCAGCAAACCTTGAAAAATTGAGGCAAAGCGGCGTGAGCCCATCGTTTTTGAACGGACCATCTTTCGGGGCCTTTATCGAAGCTGAAGGCAAAAGGTGGGGACCGCTGGTCAAAGCATCTGGGGCGAAGGTGGAATAGCGTGGCAGCATTGATTAGAAACATACGATGCGCCAATCTACACGTAAAGTATTCGGGAGAGTTGCGCAACACACAGCATGCATGGCACGGGAAAAATTACATCATTCTCGAACTTGAGTCAGAGGACGGATTCAGCGGCTTCGGAGAAATGTATTGCGATGGCGGCGGCAGCCCTGAAGTGGCCTTGTCGATACTCCGTCACGAAATTGCTCCGGCTCTGCGTGGCCGATCTTCAACCAGACCGCTTGAAATATTGGCTGACCTGCGCCGCAAGTACAGCCTCAGCGCCCGGGGAGGCGCCGCAAGCATGGCTATTTCAGCAGTCGACATTGCCATGTGGGATCTTCTCGGAAAACGCGCTGGTCTGCCTTTGTACAGGCTACTTGGCGGCTTTAGCAATCGCGTGAATGTTTATGCATCGGGTGGCATGTATGGCCCTGGTATAACGCCTGAGAGCCTCGCCGAGGAAATGCGAGAAGCGCAGTTACAAGGTCTTCACGGAGCCAAGATAAAAGTCGGTGGAGCCAGCCTGGAGGAGGACGCAGAGCGGGTAGCCAAGGTGCGAGCAGCGATAGGGCCACACGCGCCGCTCATGGTTGACGCGATGTTCCGCCCCAATGTGAAGGAAGCGATCAAGCTTGGTCAAGCTTTGAAGCCCGAAAACCTGCATTTCTTCGAAGCGCCCACCCATGCGAGCGATGTCACGGGATGGTGCACAGTCCGTGATGCGTGTGCGCTTGCTCTATCTGGCCCCGAACTGAGCGACGACAGAGACCTCATGCGCCGTTTGCTCCAAGCCGACGCGATTGACTTTTTGCAGTTTGACCTCGCGATTGCCGGTGGCGTGAGCGAGGGTCGTGAACATTTCGCACTGGCACATGCGTTTGGAAAGCCAGTCACACTTCATTGCGCTGCTTCCGCTGTCGCCATGGCGGCGGCAGCGCAACTTGGTGCGGGGCTGGGGGGATGCGATTCTCTAGAGTTTCACCTGATGCATGACGGAATGCGGGAGAGTCTGTGGGATTGCGGTTGGCGATTGGACGGAGGTCATCTCATTCTTCCGGATCGCCCTGGTCTCGGAGTCGATCCTAGTGATGAAGTCAGGGATTTATTAGAGGATGGACTATGCTGAAGGGACTCAATTGGGGTCATCGCCGAGCCTCGGGCCCGATGGACGCGGTGAGCCGCGCTGCAAATGAAAAGCTTGGATTCGAAATCATCTGGGACCAGCAGTCGCTCAATGGATTCGAGCATGGCTTGACGCCCGACATCGCAGATCGCTATGACCTGATCGTTTTTGACCATCCTTTCTGCGGCGATATCAGCGCTCAACGTCTCATGCAGCCGCTGACAAATTGTTTACAGGGCCTGGACGGAAAGTCTTTTATCGGCGATTCGCTCGCCAGCTATCGATTTGCGAATGAACTTTGGGGGCTTCCCATCGATGGCGCCACCCAGGCCTGCGTTTATCGCCCAGATATCATGGCAGCTGAAAAGATGCCCAACGATTGGAGTGACGTTGTTCAGCTGGGCCGCAGCCTCCGACAACAAGACAAGTGGCTGGTGCTTCCCAGCCTGTCCCCGCACGGATTTTTGTTGTTGCTTGGATTGTGCGCGGCCTTGGGCAGTCCATGGCCAAATAAACCGCTGGCCCCATTGGATGTCCAGACGATAAAAAGGGCGGTGAAAGCACTTCTCGAGGTGAGCGCTCTCGCGCACCCGGCTGGCAGGGGATGGAACGCGATTGATGCGCACGAGGCAATGTCTAGGTCAGATGATCTGGTCTATTGCCCCGCCATGTACGTCTACACCACCTATGCAGAGCGGGGTCACGGATCGCCGCTCGCCTTTGCGCCTTTTCCGGGTCCCGATGGCTCGCCTAAGGGGACTGTCCTAGGTGGGACGGGTCTGGGCATCACCCGCTCTTGCAGAAATCTTGAAAATGCTTTTAAGTTAATCACCTTCCTGGCGGGCGCAGATGTTCAGACCAAGTTGATGATGGAACACCACGGACAGCCGGCTCGCGTTGAGGCTTGGCAGGGCTGTCAAGCCGACGGCTTGTTCAGGGGAAGTCATAAAAATCTGTGCACAACAATGGAGAGCGCATGGACGAGGCCACGTTTTGCTGGCTATATCGTTTGGCAGGATGCGTCCGGAAAGCTGGTTGAGCGGCTTTTAGCTGGTGATTTGAGCGAGCAAGCCTTTCTGGACGCTCTGATTCGCTCATGGGAGAAACTGGGCCCCGAAAGGTCCCCCGTATCCGACAAGGGCAATGAGCTGCAAGGGGCGCCCTGAGCAGCTTCGGCTAGAAAGCCAACCAATGCAGTTGAGGGTGGTTCGAATCCCCGACCTCGGCAGAAATTGACACTTCTTGACCTGAGCAGGT
This sequence comes from Comamonadaceae bacterium, assembly GCA_947466165.1. Taxonomy (GTDB): domain Bacteria; phylum Pseudomonadota; class Gammaproteobacteria; order Burkholderiales; family Burkholderiaceae_C; genus Polaromonas. The sequence continues at coordinate 5,043 of CANIDW010000129.1, forward strand.
TGGTGCGGCTATTTTCATTGCTCCGCCAGTACAAAGACCTCTGACATATTCAGCAGGCATAGAGGCGGCCTCAGGCCCAGCACCACGCGGAGCTTTTTGCTTTGGGCTCCTACTGGGCCCTTTGGCAGCGGCCGTTTTGTGGCGGGTGACATAAACTGCGGTTTTCTTTCAGATAGGTAACAACATGAGCAGCAACACTTCACGCGCCGTCCGCATCGACGAACACGGCGGCCCCGAAAAACTCCTGCTGGTCGATGTCACTGTGGGCAATCCCGGCCCGGGCGAGATCCGCATCCGCCACAAGGCCGTGGGCCTGAACTACATCGACGTCTACCAGCGTGCCGGCCTTTACAAGTTGCCCATGCCGCTGCAAATGGGCATGGAAGCCTCGGGC
>CANIDW010000130.1 GCA_947466165.1 Comamonadaceae bacterium
CTCGGTAGCGCTTCAACAAAAGCGCGTGCCGCCGTTTGAGCGGCTTCGATGCGGCTGGGCAATATGTCTGCCGCTCGCATGCTGCCCGAACTGTCGATGGCCAACATCACGGTGTCCATGCGAGCGGGCAGCAACACGATGGCGCGGGGACGGGCGATGGCGACCATGAGACAACCCAGCCCAAGCAAAATGATCAGCGCAGGCCCGTGGCGATACAAGCCTGCAAAACCACGCGGTGCAGGCGCTGCCCCGACTTGCAAATGCGCCAGACTGATCTGGCCTGCACGCGGGCGTTTAAACATACGCGCATAGACCAGCGCCAACACCGGCAGCAGACACAGCGCCCACAGCAAGCGCGGCCACACAAAGTTGATGGAATGCAAATCAAGCACGTGCGGCTCCTGCGCCCTGGGCCATTTGACTGGCTCGCTTGCGCAACTGCGTGAAGCGCAAGATGGCTTGGTCAAGCGGTTCGTCGGTGGTGAGTTCCAGGCAATCCACGCCAGCGCGCGTGAGGCCCTGTCGCAGCAGGTTTTCGCGCTCGGCTGCGATGTGCACGAATCGGGCACGAAAGCCGGCATCGTTGCCATCGACCAGCAATTGCTCGCCGGTTTCAGCGTCTTGCATCAGCAGCAGCCCAATGTTTGGAATCTCTTGCTCTAAGCGATCCCGCAAACGAATGGCCACCACTTCGTGACGCCTTGCCAATTGACTCAGAGGTGCGTGCCAGTCGGGTTGGGTGATGAAATCCGACACCAAAAAAATACTGGCGCGCCGGCGGATCACCGCTTGAGCTTGAGACAACAACACGCGCAAGTCGGTCGTCGCGCCGGCCGTTGGCCGCGTGCCTGCAGTGGGCAGATCGTTCAGCATGAGTTGCAGCACGTGCAGCAAGTGACGCCTTCCTGAGCGCGCAGGGACCACCACTTCGGCACGCACCTGGGTGCCTGAAAACAGCATGACCCCGACCCGGTTGCCATGCTGTGAGAGCAGGCGCGCCAGCACCGCCACAGCCTCAGCTGCCAACTGACGTTTGCTGACAGCGCCCGAGCCAAAGTGCACCGAGCCCGACATGTCGACCAGAAACCAGGCGGCCACTTCGCGGTCTTCCTGGTGCTCACGCACATACGGCGTTTGCATGCGCGCCGTGACGTTCCAGTCGATGTGGCGAACGTCGTCGTGTGACTGGTATTCGCGCAAATCTGCCAGCACCAAACCAGCGCCCCTGAACAGGCTGCGGTAGTCGCCCTGTAACTGACCATCCAGGCGCTTGATGACCGTCCACTCTAAGCGCCGCAGCACCTGTTGCGGGTCGGGACGCGCCGGTACTTCGGCCTGGACTTCTCGGCCCGGCGCGGCTTGCTGGTCTGCGGCGCGTTCAGCGCGCTCAGTGAGGCGACGTCGCAGAAACGTGAACATGCGAGTCCAGTGGTTTGTCCGGGGGCGTGATGGTCTGCAGGATTTTCATGATGATGTCCTCTGCACTCATGCCGGCGGAGAGTGCCTCGTAAGACAACACCAAACGGTGTCGCAGCACGTCGGGAACCAGATCGATCACGTCTTGCGGCAGGGCGTAGGGACGGCCACGCAAAAAGCCCAGAGCGCGCGCACCTTCGATGAGGGAAATGGTGGCCCGCGGGCTGGCACCGAAGGAGATGTAAGGCGCCAGATCAGGCAAGCCAAAGCGCGCGGGGTCCCGTGTGGCCGATACCAGTCGCACCGCGTACATGATCAGCGCCGGGTCCACATAGCTGAGCCGGCACTGCGCTTGTAAAGCCATCAACTGCTCCGTGCTGGCCACCGCTGACACCACCACCGGAACGCCCGTGACACGCTGCACGATCACGAACTCTTCTTCTTCCGACGGATATCCAATGAGGACCTTCATCATGAACCGGTCAACCTGCGCTTCGGGCAAGGGATAGGTGCCTTCGGTCTCGATCGGGTTTTGAGTGGCCATCACCAGAAAGGGGCGTGGCACTTTGTGGGTCTCGCCAGCAATCGTGACCTGTCGCTCCTGCATGACTTCCAGCAGCGCACTTTGCACCTTGGCCGGTGCGCGGTTGATTTCGTCGGCCAGCAGCAGGTTGGCAAACACCGGTCCCAGCACGGTGCTGAATTCACTGCTGCGTTGGTTGAACATGCGCGTTCCTACCAAGTCAGCCGGCAGCAGGTCGGGCGTGAATTGGACCCGTTTGAAAACACCCTGAACCGCTTTTGCGAGCGTGTTGACGGTGAGCGTTTTGGCCAAACCGGGGACGCCTTCAATCAGCAAATGGCCTTGCGCCAGGATGGCCACCAAAATGCGCTCGAGAAAGTGGTCTTGCCCGACCACCACGCGCTTGACTTCATAGAGCACACGCTCCATCAGGGCGGCCGTGTCAGGAGATGCCGGTGCGATGCCAGCGCGGTTCCAGGTTTGCGAAGACTGATCCATGTGCTGCTCGCTTTCTCAAAAAAATTAAAACGGTGGAACGCCCAAGGCCGTGCCGGCGCTCTCGATGGTGGCTGCAAAAGCAATGCCGATGAAGGTTCGTGCGCTGGTGGGATTGAGAATGGCCGTGACGACGCCGATCACTTCGCCCGCCATATTCACCAGCGGCCCGCCCGAATTACCCGGGTTGGCGGCGGCGTCAAACTGAATCAGTCCCCGCAAGACCGACGCACCTTCATTGCGAAATTCCCGGTTCATGCCTGAAATGACTCCCGCAGAAACAGAAGGGCCAATGCCGAAGGGAAAGCCCACCGCCACCACTTCGTCACCGGGCATCAGCTTACCGGTGCTGCCCAGCGTGGCCGGTTGCAAATCGTCCGGAATCTTGACGGCTTTGATGACAGCCAGATCGTTTTCTGGTTGCACGGCCACCACGGTGGCCTCTGCTTCAAAGCCATCGGCAAATGTGACCATGAGTTTTTTGGAGCCCTGCACCACATGCAAGTTGGTGAGGATCACGCCATCGTCACTGATGACCACGCCCGAACCCACACCATTTTGTTTTTCTTCACCCTTGGGGTCTTTGGGATCGTCTGAAAACCCTCGTACGCGCACCACCGATGGGCCGATGGTTTGGGCCGCACGCATGGCGCGTGAGGGTAATTCTTGCGTGCTCAGCGTGTGCAGCACGGCGGCGTTGATATCGTCTTGTGTGAGTGCGCGCTGCGAGGGCATGCTGAGCAGCAAGCCCCCAAACATGGCGGTGGCGGTCATCACGCCGGCAAAAAAAAGCGCCACCTGAGGGTGACGTTGCCAGATGCGCCAACGGGACAGTGGAGCCGGGGACGGCGATGCGTCAGCCGGTGAGAATGAATCGGGGGCAGCGGACCGAAGTGAGGGACGACTGCTGTAAAGCGCGGCGCGTTTCATGCCATAAACCATATCACAGCCAGCGGTGATACAGTGATCTTGTCATCCATTAAAACCCCTGAAGAACATGCACTTTCTTTGGCCCGATGCGCTTTGGTCCTTGCTGCTCTTGCCTGTGTTGTTGCTCGGCTACAGGTGGATGCTGCGTCGCAGGCGCAAAGTGGCCGTGATTTACCCATCGCTCTCGCTCATCCTGCCGGCCATAGGAAAAGGCCAGCGCTTTCGTCGCCATATTCCCCCCGCCTTGTTGCTCACTGCATTGGCTGCCGCTTTGATGGGTGCTGCGCGCCCGAGCGCCCAAGTGGTGCTCCCGGCAGACTACTTGACGCTGGTGCTGGCCATGGACGTCTCACGCAGCATGCTGGCGCAAGACGTCAAGCCCAGTCGTATTGAGGCCTCTCAGGCTGCGGTGAAAGCTTTTTTACAAGAGCTCCCGCCGGATGTGCGTGTGGGTATTGTTTCGTTTGCCGGCAATGCACAGCTGGTGCAACAAATCACCGACAACAAAGAAGATTTGATCGCGTCTATTGATCGATTTCAGCTGCAAAGAGGCACGGCCACCGGCAGCGGTTTGCTGGTGGCGCTCAACACCTTGCTGCCGGACGCAGGCATTGATCTGGAGTCGACTTTGTTTGGAAGCGGCTTCCGTGGTTCCGGTAACTCCGGCGGGGGGCAGTCGCTGGATCAGCGCACAGCCAAACCACCCCCCGTTGAGCGCGCCCCGGTTCCGGTGGGTTCTTACACCGGTGGCGCCATCGTGCTGCTGTCGGACGGACGTCGAACCATCGGGCCTGATCCACTTGAAGCGGCCAAACTGGCGGCCAGCCGGGGGGTCCGCGTTTACACCGTGGCGTTCGGGACGGCGGATGGTGTGATCCCGGGGATGGAAGGCTGGTCGTTTTACGCCCGTGTGGATGAAGAATCACTCCAGGCCATGGCCAAAATCACCGGCGCCGAGTTTTTTCGTGCGTCCAATGCCGCGGACTTGAAGAATATTTATGAGCACCTTTCATCCAAGTTCACCCTGGAGCGTCGCGACACCGAAGTGACAGCTCTTTTTGCGGGCCTGTGCCTGTTGCTGGTGCTCAGTGCAATGGGTTTGTCACTGCATTGGAACCGTCGCTGACCAATCGACGAACTCTTTGTGCGGCCGGTGCAGGCACTGAGGCATCATCAGCGCCATGAATTCATGGATAGACACCCATTGCCACCTGGACGCGGCCGAGTTCCATGCCGATGCGCCGGCGGTGCGTGCGCGGGCCAGGCAGGCGGGTGTGGGGCGGCTGGTGATACCGGGCGTGGCGGTGAGCAATTTTCAGGCGGTGCGCGAGCTGGCGCACCAGAATGGGGATGCCTATGCGCTGGGCATTCACCCTTTGTATGTGGCGCAGTCAGTCGATGCCGACCTGGGCGCGCTGGACGCCGAACTGACGCTGCGGATGGACGATCCGCGGCTGGTGGCGGTCGGCGAGATCGGGCTGGATTTTTTTGTACCTGAGTTGCAGCTAAGCCCTTTGCGGGAAAAGCAGGAGATGTTTTACCGTGCGCAGCTGTTGCTTGCGCGACGGCATGGGCTGCCGGTGATCTTGCATGTGCGGCGCTCGGCCGACCGGCTGCTCAAGCATTTGCGTGAGCTCGCGCCGCCAGGCGGCTGGCACGGCATTGCCCATGCTTTTAACGGAAGTGCGCAGCAGGCCCAGGCTTTCATCGACCTGGGCTTGAAGCTCGGTTTTGGCGGCGCCATGAGTTTTGAGGCGGCGCGGCAGATCAGGCAACTGGCCACCGAGCTGCCATTGCAGGCACTGGTGCTGGAAACCGATGCACCCGACATACCCCCGCAGTGGCTTTACCAAAGCGCACAGGCCAGGGCTGCCGGTGCCGCGCAGGGTCGCAATGAACCGGCGGAGTTGCCGCGCATTGCCCAGGTGCTGGCCGGTTTGCGCGGCATGCCCATCGAGGCGCTGGCCCGGGCTTGCACAGCCAATGCGCTGGCGGCATTGCCGCGTTTGAGTCAGCTGTAAGGGCGGTCACAATAGCGCAGCCTGGCTGGCCCGGCGCAGTGCTTA
>CANIDW010000131.1 GCA_947466165.1 Comamonadaceae bacterium
AAACCCGTTCCGCTTGGCAGCATGAAGGGTGTGAGAAACGGCGAGCCGCTGATGGCCGCCACCGGCGCCAACACCCGGGGCGAAGACAGTGACGTGAGCATGACGCAGCTGGTCAGCCAGCGGGCTTTTTCAGGCAACTGGGAATACCACTTAGACAACGCCATTTTCACCAGCCCGCCCGTGTCAGCCGGCAGCGGCAACCACAGCGGTGCGCCCTTGTTCAACCAGCAAGGCGAGTTGCTGGGCATAGGCTCTTTGCTGGTTGGCGACGCGCTGGGCGAAAACCGCCGCGTACCCGGCAATATGTTTGTGCCGGTCGATCTTTTGCAACCCATTTTGGCCGAGCTGCGCAAGTCGGGCACCAGCGCGCAAAGCCGGCGGCCCTGGCTGGGCCTGACCTCCACCGACCAGGGTGGGCGGGTGCAGATTCTGCGCGTGAACGAAGAAAGCCCAGCCCAAATGGCCGGCCTGCGAGCCGGCGATGTGGTGCTGGCGGTGGATGACGTGATGGTGAACAGCCTGGCGCTGTTTTACAAGCAACTGTGGGCGCGCAGCGCACCGGACGCCCTGGTCCGGCTGACCGTGCTGCAAGGCGCCGAAATCAAGGTGTTGCAGGTCACGCCGGAAGACCGCTTGCTCACGCTCAAGCGCCCTTCGGGCATTTAAGTGCCGGCCAAGCCTTCGCGCACCGTCGGGTAGCGCAAGCGCAAGCCCAGCTCTTGCTTGAGGCGGCGGTTGTCCAGCCGTCTGGATTCGCCCATGAAACTCAGCAGCATCAGCGGCAATTGCTGCTGCGCCAGGCTGCGTGACAGGCGCGGCGGCTTGGGCAGGCCATACAGATCGGCGGCCATGTCAAAGTAGTCGCCCATTTTGAGTTCGGTGTCGTCGCTGACGTTGGTGTTGCGTTGCGGCTTGCCGCGCCATAGGGCGGCGATGCAGGCGCGCGCCAGGTCGTCGGCGTGAATATGGTTGGTGTAAACGTCGTCTTGCGCTTGCAGCACGGCCGTGCCCTTGAGCAGGCGCTGGCGCGGCGTGCCGCCTTCGCGGTCGGGCGCGTAAATGCCGGGAATGCGCAGCGCATGCACCCGGGTGCCGGTGGCGCGCCCGAAAAACCGCAGCTGCTGCTCGGCGTCTACGCGGCGCTGGCCGCGCGGCGTGCCCGGGTTGACGGCGCGCGCTTCGTCAACCCACTCGCCACCGCAGTCGCCATAAACACCGCTGGTGGAGCCGTAGACCACGGACTGCGGCAGGCTGCGCAAACGCAGCGCGCGCAACAAGGCCAGGGTGCGCGGGTCACGGCGCCAGTCGATCAGGTTTTCAGTGGGTGGCGGCGCCAGGTGCAGCACCTGCGTGGCCAGCCCCGACAGGCGGCGCAGTGTGGCGGGCCGGTCCAGGTTGCCCAGCAAGGGTGTGATGCCCTGGGCGCGCAGGCTGGCCAGACGCTCCGGCGACGAAGTTAAAGCCAGTAAACGCACGCTGCGGGGCAGCTGCGCAGCCACGCGCTGGCCGACATCGCCGCATCCCACAATGAGCAGGCGGGGACGACGAAAGCGCGACGGCAAAGCGCCTAGAAAAGTGGGCATGCGTTTGAGGGCAAAATTAGCGGTTTGACCCGCGGCCAAGTACCCCAAGGATAACAAGATGAGTTTTCAAGTCTCCGTGCAGCCCAGCGGCCGCAGTTTCAGCGTCAACCCGGACGAGGCCGTGCTGGCCGCAGCCATTCGCCAGGGTGTCGGTATGCCCTACGGTTGCAAAGACGGCGCCTGCGGTTCGTGCAAATGCAAAAAGCTCGAAGGCAGCGTGACCCACGGCCCGCACCAGGCCAAGGCTTTGTCGGACGAAGAAGAAGCCGCCGGCTTTGTGCTGACCTGCTGCGCCGTGCCGCACAGTGACCTGGTGCTGGAGTCGCGTCAGGTAACGGAAGAAAACGCTTTTCAGATTAAAAAAATGCCGGTGCGCGTGGCCGGCTTGCAGCGCTTGTCGCACGACGTCATGGCGCTGCGCCTGCAGTTGCCGGCCAGCGAGGTTTTTAAGTACCACGCCGGTCAGTATGTGGAGTTTTTGCTGCGTGACGGCGACCGCCGCAGTTACTCCATGGCCAACGCGCCGCACACGCAAACCGAGACACCGGGCCTTGATTTGCACATCCGCCACATGCCGGGCGGCAAGTTCACCGACCAGGTGTTTGCCACCATGAAGGAAAAAGACATTTTGCGCATTGAGGGGCCTTACGGCAGTTTCTTTTTGCGCGAAGACAGCACCAAGCCCATGATCTTGCTGGCATCGGGCACGGGCTTTGCACCTATTAAGGCATTGATCGAGCACATGCAGTTCAAGGGCATCACCCGCCCGGCCGTGCTGTACTGGGGCGGCCGCCGGCCGGCTGACCTTTACATGCAAGACTGGGTGCAGGCCCGCCTGGTCGAGATGCCGCAGCTGCGCTTTGTGCCGGTGGTTTCTGACGCACTGCCTGAAGACCAGTGGCAAGGCCGTACCGGCTTTGTGCACAAGGCGGTGCTGCAAGACTTTGCCGACTTGTCGGGCCACCAGGTCTATGCTTGCGGTGCGCCCATCGTGATTGACTCGGCCCAAGCCGACTACACGGCGCTGGGCGGATTGCCTGAAGACGAATTTTTTGCCGATTCATTCACCACAGAAGCCGACAAGGCCAAGGACTTGCAAACATCATGAAAAAAACAAAGTCTTCCATTTCCCTCCGGCGTGCACTCACGCTGTCTGGTCTGGCGCTGCTGACTGCGCTGGCCTGCGGCGGCCCGGGTGCCCTGGCGCAAACCAAGCCCATCCGCATCATCGTGCCCTACGCGCCGGGCGGACCGATCGACGTGACCGCGCGTCTGATGGCCGAGCGGGTGAAAGACTCTCTGGGCACCGTGATCATTGAAAACCGCCCGGGGGGCGGCGGCAACATTGGCGCAGACGCGATTGCCAAGGCTGCGCCAGACGGCCTGACCATCGGCATTGCGGCTGTGGCCACCCACGCCATCAACCCCTGGCTGTACGCCAAGATGCCCTACAACGCGGCCACAGACTTTGCGCCCATCACGCAAATGCTGCGAGTGCCCAATGTGCTGGTGATCAACGCCGACACCGCACAGCGCCTGAAGATCAACACGCTGGCTGATCTGATTGCTTACGCCAAAGTGAACCCGGCCAAACTCAATTACGCCAGTGGCGGCAACGGCAGCGCCGGGCACCTGGCCGGCGAGATGTTCAAAAAAGAGGCTGGCATTTTTGCGCTGCACATTCCGTACAACGGCGGCAATCCGGCGCAGCTGGCGCTGCTCAGCGGACAGGTGGACTTTAATTTTGACAACCTGGCCACGGCTTCGGCCAACATCAAGTCGGGCAAGCTCAAAGCACTGGCGGTGACCACCGCGCAGCGCAGCGCCATGCTGCCCGACATTCCGGCCGTGGCTGAAACGCTGAAGGGTTTCCAGATTGACACCTGGTGGGGCCTGGTAGCGCCTGCCGGCACACCGAAAGATGTGGTGGCCAAACTCAACCAGGCTTTTGTGGCGGCGCTCAACAGCCCCGAAGCCAAAACCCGCTTTGCCACGCTGATGGCCGAGCCGGTGGCCAACACGCCGGAGCAGTTTGGCGAGTTCATGGCAAAAGAACTGGCCAAGTACGAGGCAGTGGTCAAGGCCTCAGGCGCGAAGGTGGATTGAGGAAGGGCTACTCGCCTAAATAAGCGGCCCGCACGCGCGGGTCATTGAGCAGCTCTTTGGCCGGCCCGTTCATGGTGACGATGCCTGACTCCATGACGTAGCCCCGGTCGGCAATGCCCAGGGCCCGGCTGGCGTTTTGCTCAACCAGCAAAATGGTGACGCCGCGTGCAGAGACGTCGCGCACCACTTCAAAAATCTTGTCCACCATGATGGGCGACAGGCCCATGGAGGGCTCGTCCAGCAACAGCACACGGGGCCGGCTCATGAGTGCGCGGCCCATGGCCAGCATCTGCTGCTCGCCGCCCGACATGGTGCCGGCCAGCTGGTCTTTGCGTTCTTTGAGGCGCGGAAAAATACCGAACACCATGTCAATGTCGTTGGCAATTTCAGGCTTGTCTTCGCGGATGTAGGCGCCCATCTGCAGGTTTTCGGTGATGGTCATGCGGGTGAAGAAGCCGCGGCCTTCGGGCACCATGGCCAGGCCTTCGCGCACCAGGTCCCAGGAGCCCTTGCCCTTGATGCTTTTGCCCAGGTACTCGATGTCGCCATCGGCCGCTGCCAGCGTGCCGGTGATGGCTTTCATGGTGGTGGTTTTGCCGGCGCCGTTAGAGCCGATGAGCGTGACGAGCTCGCCTTCGCGGACTTCGAAGTCAACGCCCTTGACGGCTTGGATGCCGCCGTAGGCGACTTTCAGACCGGTGACTTTGAGCAGTAGGTTTGCCATGGTTGCGCTTCTTCAATGTCCGGTGCCAAGGTAGGCGGTGATGACTTTGTCGTCTTTTTGCACGTCGGCCGGCGCGCCTTCGGCGATTTGCTTGCCGTAGTCGAGCACGGTGACGCGGTCGCACAGGCCCATGACGAGCTTGACGTCATGCTCAATCAGCAAGATGGTGCGGTTGTCCTTGCGGATGCGGTCTATCAGCTCGCGCAGCTGCACTTTTTCAGTCGCGTTCATGCCGGCGGCCGGCTCGTCAAGCGCGATCAGTTGCGGGTCGGTGGCCAGCGCACGGGCGATCTCAAGCCGGCGCTGGTCGCCGTAGCTCAGGGTGCGCGCCTTGAAGTCGGCGTACTTGCCGATGCCCACGTACTCGAGCAGTTCCTGGGCGCGTTCGGCAATGGCTTTTTCTTCGGCCTTGAAACCGGGCGTGCGAAAGATGGCGCCCAGCAAGCCCGAGTGAGTGCGGATGTGGCGCCCGACCATGACGTTTTCGAGCGCCGTCATCTCGGCAAACAGCCGGATGTTCTGGAAAGTGCGGGCAATGCCGGCCTTGGCGACTTCGTGCACGGCGCTGGGCTGGTAGGGTTTGCCGGCCAGCTCGAAAGTGCCGCTGTCGGGCGTGTACAGGCCGGTGAGCACATTGAAAAACGTGGTCTTGCCGGCGCCGTTGGGCCCGATCAGGCCGTAGACCTGGCCGCGCTGGATATGAATGCCGACGTCAGACAAAGCTTGCAGCCCGCCAAAGCGTTTGGAGACGCCGGCAACTTTGAGGATGGTTTCGCTCATGGCCATGTGTCCTTAAGCGTTCGGTTTGGCAAGCGACTTGCCGTGCTCGGGCGCCGGCCACAGGCCGCGCGGACGCAGCAGCATGATGCTGATCATGGCCAGGGCAATCAGGAGCTGGCGCAAGATGGCCGAGTCAATGCGGCCGTCGGTCATGGCCTGCAGCGGGCCGGCCACGTGGCGCAGCACTTCGGGCAAAGC
>CANIDW010000132.1 GCA_947466165.1 Comamonadaceae bacterium
ACGTTGCTGACCGTGCCTTCGAGCACCATGCCTTCTTTCAAATCCTTGATGTCTTCCACGCCGTCGTTGAAACGCGCCACCTTGAAGTCCGGGCGCGGGTCACGGCCCGGCTTTTCCAGCTCGGCCAGGATGTCCTTGACGGTGATGACGCCGAATTTTTCGTTGGCAAACAGCTCGGGGCGCAACGTCTTGAGCATGTCGGCACGGCCCATGAGCTCGGCCACCGGCTTGCCGGTATGCAGCATGATCTGCTCGACCACGGGGTAGGTTTCGGGGTGAACGCCGGTGCGGTCCAGCGGGTTGCTGCTGGCGTTCAGGCGCAGGAAGCCGGCACTTTGCTCAAAGGTCTTGGCGCCCAGGCCGGTCACTTTGAGCAAGTCGGCGCGGCTGCCGAAGGCGCCGTTGGCGTCCCGCCAGCGCACGACCGACTTGGCCACCGTCTGGCTCAGACCCGACACACGGGCCAGCAGCGGCACGCTGGCGGTGTTGAGGTCCACGCCCACGCTGTTGACGCAATCCTCGACCACAGTGTCCAGGCTGCGCGCCAGCTCGCTCTGGTTCACATCGTGCTGGTACTGGCCCACGCCGATGGACTTGGGGTCGATCTTCACCAGCTCGGCCAACGGATCTTGCAGTCGCCGCGCAATGCTGGCCGCGCCGCGCAGGCTGACGTCCACGTCGGGCATTTCTTGCGAGGCAAATTCACTGGCCGAGTACACCGACGCACCCGCCTCGCTGACCACCACCTTGTCAATCGCCCAGGCGGTGCCGGTTGATTCCGCGTGTTTGGTGATGAGTTTGATCAGGTCGGCCGCCAGCTTGTCCGTCTCGCGGCTGGCGGTGCCGTTGCCAATGGCGATCAAATTGACGCCATGCTTTTCACTGAGCTTGGCCAGCGTGTGGAGCGAGCCGTCCCAATCTTTGCGGGGCTCGTGCGGAAACACCGTGGCCGTCTCGACCAGCTTGCCCGTGGCATCGACCACCGCCACCTTGACGCCCGTGCGGATGCCCGGGTCCAGGCCCATCACCACGCGCGGGCCGGCCGGCGCAGCCAGCAGCAGGTCGCGAAGGTTGTCGGCGAATACCTTGATAGCCACCTTCTCGGCCTCTTCGCGCAAGCGCGTGAACAGGTCGCGCTCCAGCGACAGGCTGAGCTTGACGCGCCAGGTCCAAGCTACGCATTTGCGCAGCAGGTCGTCGGCAGCCCGCGCCTTGTGGCTCCAGCCCAGGTGAATCGCGATCTTGCCTTCGGCCAGCGAGACCACCGGGCCTTTGACAGCGCCTGCCCTCACTTCAGGCGGCTCGGGCAAGACCAGCTTGGCATCCAGAAACTCCAGCGCGCGCCCGCGAAACACCGCCAGCGCCCGGTGCGAGGGCACACGGCCTATGGGCTCGTCGTAGTCAAAGTAGTCGCGGAACTTGGCGTGGTCAGGGTTGTTCTCGTCCTTGCCGGCCACCAACTTAGAGGTCAACAGGCCTTCGCTCCACAGCCATGCGCGCAGCGACTGCACCAGTGGCGCGTCTTCAGCCCAGCGCTCGCTCAGAATGTCGCGCACGCCGTCCAGCACCGCCTGCACGGTGCTGAAGTCGTCGCCGCTTTCGTTCTTTTCAGCCTTGACGTAAGGCGCGGCAGCGTCTGCAGGCAACAGGGTCGGGTCGGCAAACAAGGCGTCGGCCAAGGGCTCGATGCCGTTTTCACGCGCAATCTGCCCCTTGGTGCGGCGGCGCGGTTTGTAGGGCAGGTACAGGTCTTCCAGGTCTTGCTTGGTGGCGGCTGCGTCAATGGCGGCACGCAACTCGGGCGTGAGCTTGCCCTGCTCTTCAATGCTTTTGAGCACGGTGTCGCGGCGCTCTTCGAGCTCGCGCAGGTAGCCCAGTCGGTATTCGAGTTCGCGCAGCTGAATGTCGTCCAGCCCGCCGGTGACTTCTTTGCGGTAACGCGCGATAAAAGGAACGGTGGCACCACCATCCAGCAGTTCCACTGCGGTGCGCACTTGCTGCTCGTTGACTTTGATTTCTGCGGCGATTTGCCGGATGATTTTTTGCATGAATGGAGGATGAGCCGGGAGTCCGGACGCGGCCAACAGGGGCCGCTAGATGGTTCGTGAATGAAGGCAGTGAATTGTCCCACAGGGACTTATCATTGAATGACGCTTCCCTCACAGGGTTTTCAGTCTTATGTTGCCCAGCCATCTCATCGCTCAGACGCCCAAGGGCGATATTCAAAACGGTCCCCTGACTCACACGCCGGCGTCCCGACTGGCGGTCATCAGCGGCGCTCAGATGGGCTTGCCGGCATCGTTGACCCGGGCTGCGATGTATGTGGGGCCACTGCACAAGTCACCCTCCACACCGGGACCCCCAGTGCCTGTGGTGGTGTTCATGCACGGCTCCTCCGGTCTGGGCCTTCAAGCCATTGCCGAGTGGCAGCAATGGCTGGCCGGCATAGGTGTTGCAAGTCTGGCGCCTGACTCCTTTGGCCTACAAGACAAGCTGACCTACCACTCACCCATAGACAAAGACACCTACGAACAAGTGCATGCGCTGCGCACCTCGGAGATCTTGCTGGCGTTGGCCGCAATCCGGCATCTGCCCTGGGCTGACAGCAGCCGATTGGTGCTGGCCGGCAGCAGCGAAGGCGCTGTGTCCGTGGCACGCTACACCGGCAAAGAGTTTGCCGGCCGCATCATCTTTGCCTGGAGTTGTGAGGACAACTACTTTGTGAGTGCGCACAAAACCGCCATTGCCGATGACCAACCTGCGCTGAACATCATCAGCACGCAGGATCCCTATTTTTCACCCGCCAACAGCTGGCTGGGCAACAGTCAGGCGGTCGGCCATGCCGGCGCTGCACTGCAAAACAATCCACAAGCCCGCGTCGTTCTGATACCCGGCAGCCAGCACACGGTGTTCAATCTCCCGCAGGCCAAAGAGCCGGTAGAAGCATTTTTGAAAGACCTGTTCAAGCTCTGAACCGGCAACAGAGCTTTTGTGCCAGCGATCAGCCAGCGCGCAAAGCTGAGCGCAATTGTTCGCCCAGTTCGGGCTTCTCGGCAAAGGGGTCGCTCGGGTTGCGGGCTTGCAAAACATCTTCCAGCCGCGTTTGCACTGCGCCGATGGCCTTCGGATGGCTGTAGATGTAAAACTGATTATTGGCAACAGCGTCAAACACCAGTTGAGCCACTTCCGCCGCGCTGACCTTGCTAGACGCCACGGCCTTGCTGATCATGGCGTGCTGAACCTGCTGGCTGCGCGTCGGCTTGCCCTCCATGTCTGCAGGCCGGTTGCGAAAACTCTGGCTGATACCGGTGTCCACAAAATACGGGCACAGCACCGACGCACCAATCTGCCCGGTGACCAGGCGCAGGTCCTGGTAAAGGGTTTCACTCAGCGCGACCACAGCATGCTTGCTGACGTTGTAAACACCCATGTTCGGCGGGTTGAGCAAACCGGCCATGCTGGCGGTGTTGACGATGTGCCCTTGCCAGGCGGCATCTTGCGCTGCGGCTTCCAGCATCATCGGCGTGAACAGGCGTACGCCATGCACCGCGCCCATGACATTGACGCCCAACACCCAATCCCAATCCTGGGTGCTGTTTTCCCAGATGAGGCCCCCCGAGCCCACGCCTGCGTTGTTAAAGACCAAGTGCGGCGCCCCCCAGCGCGACTTGACGCTGTAGGCCATGGCTTCCATCTGCGCGGCATTGGAAACATCCAGCCTGAAAGCCAGGGTCTGAGCACCGGCGGCCTGCAATTCAGCGTTGGCGGCGTCCAGTGCGTCTTGTTGCACGTCGATCAGCACCAGTTGCATGCCCAGCGATGCGCCAATGCGGGCAAGCGCCAGACCAAAGCCGGAGCCGGCACCCGTGATGACCGCCGTCTTGCCCTTGAAATCCGAAATCATGCTGGCGCCAGCGCCTCAGATCAGCTTGACCAGTTGCTTGCCGAAATTCTTGCCCTTGAGCAGCCCCAGAAAAGCTTCGGGCGCGGCGGCCAGGCCTTGAGCCACGCTCTCGCGCGGACGCAACTTGCCGGTGCCCACCAGGGTGCCGAGTTCTTTCAGGGCCTCGGGCCAGACTTCCATGTGCTCGCTGACGATGAAGCCCTGCACCTTGAGCCGGTTCACCAGAATCAGCGTCGGGTAGCTCATGGGCATGGGCTTGCCGTCATAGCCGGCGATCATGCCGCACAAAGCGATGCGGCCGAAGGCGTTCATGCGCAGCATCACGGCGTCCATCACCATGCCGCCAACGTTTTCAAAGTAACCGTCCACCCCCGCCGGGCAAGCCTGCGCAATGGCCTTGGACAGTGAGCCGGCGTCGGTGTGGAGCTTGTAGTCGATGCAGGCGTCAAAGCCCAGCTCGGCGGTGGCGTACTGGCATTTGTCCGGGCCGCCCGCAATGCCGACCACACGGCAGCCGCGCGCCTTGGCCAGCGCCGCAAAGGCGCTGCCCACCGCGCCCGTGGCCGCGCTCACCACCAGGGTCTGGCCGGCCTGGGGCTCGATGATCTTGACCAGCCCGTACCAGGCGGTCACGCCCGGCATGCCGACCGCGCCCAGGTAATGCGACAGCGGAACGTGGGTGGTATCCACCTTGCGCATGGCTGCCGGAGTTTCGGCATTGACCACACTGAATTCCTGCCAGCCACCCATGCCCACCACCTTGTCGCCGGGCTTGAAACGGGGTGAGCGGCTCTCGATCACTTCACCCGCCGTGCCGCCTTGCATCACCTCGCCCAGCGCCTGCGGCGCGGCATAGCTTTTGCTGTCGTTCATGCGACCGCGCATGTAGGGATCCAGGCTCAAGAAATGGTGACGTACCAGCACCTGACCCTCTTGCAAATCGGGCGTCGGGCTGCTCACCAGTTTGAAGTTGCTGGCGCTGGCAGCACCCTGAGGCCGGTTGTCCAGAAGTATTTGATGGTTGAGGGGCATGGGAACTGGCTCGCTTTAAAAAGAATGACCGCACAAGGCGAAAGGCTTGAGGCTGTTAATCCGTGGAAATGCTGACCTTGTGGCCCTTGGACGCATCGCGTTGGACGTACTTGAAAGTACCGGTGGCATGGGCGCAGGCCTGGTCCCTGCTGTCGTAAATCGTGGCTTCCACAAATGCCATGGAGGTGGTGCGCTGCATCAAACGCCCGCGCCCGGTGAGGGGGCTGCCGTCACCCGGTGACGGCCGCATGAAGCTGGTTTTCATCTCGATAGTGACCACGCCCATGTCGGGCGCCACGCTGCGGGCGGCGGTGGCCATGGCGACATCCATCAGCGTCATGAGTGCGCCGCCATGCGTCACACCAAAGGAGTTTTGATGCTCAGGACGCGGGCTGTAGGTGATCGCAGATTCACCGTTTTCAAAATGCGTCAGCTCAAAGCCGAGCAAG
>CANIDW010000133.1 GCA_947466165.1 Comamonadaceae bacterium
ATTTTTAGCCGGGTCTGCTTTGTCCGTGCCGAACTCATAGAAGTTGTTGTAGCCGCTGGCATCTTTGTAGTCTGTGAGCTTGTCCATGCTCACCGCGCCGGCCACCGGCGACTTGCGCCCCGGCAATGCCGGATTTTTACCCGGCCGCGCCAGCTCTTGTGCCATCGCCTCACGGCCGGCCCAGGAGGCCATGGCAGCACCAGCAGCACCCGAAGCCATCAGCTTGATCAGGGTGCGTCTTTCGCGGTACAGGCGCTCAGTGGTGATCTCGCTGGAAGCGGAATGTGTGAAACCATTGTTCAGTGTTTTGATCAACATGGGTGACCCTTTCAAACATCAGTGCGGAAAATACCGCAAGCCTCACAGCTCACCGTAGCTGTGCAGGCCCGACAAAAACATATTAACGCCCAAAAACGCAAACGTGGTCACCGCCAGCCCGACCAGCGCCCACCAGGCAGCGACCGTGCCGCGCAAGCCCTTCATCAGGCGCATGTGCAGCCAGGCCGCATAGTTGAGCCAGACGATCAGCGCCCAGGTTTCTTTCGGGTCCCAGCTCCAGTAGCCGCCCCAGGCTTCAGCAGCCCACAGCGCACCGAGCACGGTGGCAATGGTGAAAAAAGCAAAACCTACGGCAATGGATTTGTACATCACGTCGTCCAGCACTTCAAAGCTGGGCAGGCGCTCAGCCAGGCGCTGCCGTCCCCACAAAATGCCGCCCGCGACCAGCGCCGACACCAGCAGGTAACCGAGCCAGTAGCTGCCGCCGGCAGCAGCCGATGATTTGCGAAAGACGATGGGCACAAAACAGATCACCACACCCAGCAACCACAGCGGCGTGAGCTTGTACCAGCGCTTCTCGCCGGCCTGCTGCTTGACCAGATAAGCCAGCGCCACCATGGCAGCCAGCGCAAACATGCCGTAGCCAATGAAGTTGGCCGGTACGTGAAGCTTCATCCACCAGCTCTTGAGCGCCGGCACCAAGGGCTGTATCTCGTGGGCTTCGCGTACAACGGTGTACCAAAGCAAAAAGCCGACAGCGGCACTGACCACCAGCATGACAAAAGCGCCCAGCGACCGGGTCTTGTACTGCGCTTCAAAATAAAGATAAAAGGCCGCCGTCATCCAGCTGAACAAAACGAACACCTCGTACAGGTTGCTGACCGGGATATGCCCGACGTCAGGGCCAATCAAATAGCCTTCGTACCAGCGCACCATGGTCCCAATCAGCGCCATGGCGATGGCGGCCCAGACAATGCGCGAGCCCATCAACTCGAAGCTGGCACTGCGCCCACCCTCACCCTGACCTGCGATCATGCCCAGCCAGTAAAACAGCGTGCCCATGAAAAACAACACGCTCATCCACAAAATAGCGGACTGGCTGGACAAGAAATATTTGAGCCAAAATACCTGCTCGGCATTTGCCAGATTACCCTGGTAAGACCAGATGCCCAGCAGTGAGGCCAGCGTCACCACCAGCATCAGCACGCGCAAAGGCCGCCAGAACCAGCCCATGGCGATGGCCGCCGGTATCGTGCCCAGCAAGATACCTTGTTCATAGCCATCCATGGCCGACTGGTAACGCACAAAAGCAAACACACCACCGGCCAACACCAGCGCAGCGAACAGCCAGTCCAGCACGTTGCGACGCACGAAATAACCCTCATGCAAAATAAAAGCATCCTGACCGCCGCTGCTTTGCAAGGTGGTGGTTTGGGTGGTCATGAGCGTTCCTGTAACAGTCGGGATTTCAGCATTTCAAATTCTTTATCGCCATCCATGGTCTTGCGGTTGGACGACAGCGCCATGGTGGCATGACAAGCGGGCTGAGTTGCCTGAGCGGGTTCTGCCTGCATGTGCGGGGCCGACAGCCAAACCCAAAGCCGTCGCTCGCGCACATAAAGCATGGCAAAAATACCCAGAATCAAGAAGGCGCAACCCAGGTAGACGATGTTACGCCCAGGGGAGCGCGTCACCTGGAAAACGCTGGCTTGCACTTGCGAAAACCCGGTCAATTCAAAAGCCATGGGCGCAGGGTAGTGGAATGCGTCACTCAAACTGAGCACCATCTGGGACATGAAGTTCTGCGCTTTTTCGTCCCGCTGCAGGGGCGCAAGGCCGGCGTCCTGGCGCGTTTGAGCGACCAACTCGAACAGCACGCCATTGAGTATGCGCACCAGCACTTCGCTGGCGCGGTTGCGCTCGTCTTGCGGTACATTGATTTCCATGAAGTCTGAAATCGCCTGCAAGCCGGCCACCGGTTTGGCAGCGGGCAATGCCGGACTGGCAGCCGCGGGCTGGACGGTTTGCGCCCCCGCAAACAAAGCCAGCGCCCTGCCGGCAGACGCCGTGAGCTGCGCAGCGAGGTCGGGTCTGTCGGTGGCGATGGCCTGGCGCACATAGCGCCTGACCGCTTCGTCACGCTTGAGCGGATCGGCCAGGGCGGCACGCGCGGCCAAGAAGGTGGCCATGCTGCTTTCAGCATCCGCCGGCACGCGCAAAAACTGAAAGGAATCCGCCGGCGTTTCACGCACACCCAATAAAAAGACGGCCGTGCTGTCGGGGTTGGCGTCCATGCGCACCGGCAGCATGTAGTTTTGAAATTCACGGGCCTGACCGGCGGCATCGCGCAGCTTGTAGCTCACACTGGGCCCGACATTGCGCAGCTCTTTTTGCGTGCTGGTCTTGTTGGCTGCCCCCAGACGGGCGTCGATGGCCTGGCGCAGATCCACCTTGCGCACGTCAGCGCCTGAACCCTCGGCCTGACTGCCGCTGTTGCCGAAGTTTTCCACATTGATCACGCGCAGCGCAGTGAATTCAAGGGTGAGCTTTTCGGGGCCATTGCTCAAATTGCTGGAGCCGCCGATAGTGCCCTGAATCTCAAAGGGCTTGGTGGCGGCGTTCATGGGAACCGCTTGCAGCGTGACGCTGGAGCCGCCATCGTCAAAGCTGGACTGGTAAATCTCAATACCCCGGTGGCGCACCGGATGATTGACCTCGACACGCGCCGGAATTTCTTGGCCGCTTTCTTTGTCGTGGATCACGATGTCACTGGCAAACAATTTAGGCATGCCGGTCGAGTAATACTCGACCACGAATTTTTTCAGCTCGATGGAAAAAGGCAGCTCTTGCAGGAGCACACCGCCGGGCTGGTTGAGCATGGCCGTGCTCGACTGCGAACCTTCAGCCACCAGCAAATTGGCGCGGAAAGTCGGGTTGGCACTGCTCAAGCGGTGCTTGTCGGGAACGTCGGCAATCAAGCCGCCGCCGGCAAACACAGATTTGTCGTTGAACCACATCTGCGCGCGAACCATCAGATCGCCATCGAGCAAACCGCCCAGGCATATCAACACGATGGCGCTGTGCGCCGCAATGTAGCCGAGCTTGTTGGCAGCACCCTTTTTGGCAGCCACCATCCAGCCGGTGTCACGCTGCTGAAGCTTGACGCGCCAGCCGCCCTGCACCAGTGTCTGGCCGATGCGCCGGGCGGCGGCTTCAGGCATTTCGGTCAGATTGCTTTCTGCGCGGTGACCAAAGGCCTTGAGGCTTTGCTCGCGAATGTCTTCTTTGTAGTGTTTGAGCTCGGCCAGGATTTTGGGGGCGTTACGGCTGATGCACAAGCTGGTGCTCAAGACCAGAAAAGCCAGAATCAGCAAAAACCACCAGGCGCTGTAAACCGTGTTCAGACTGCTCAGGCTGAACACCTGGGCCCAGAAGGGGCCGAACTGGTTGACGTAATTGGAGAAGGGTTCCTGCTGCTTGAGCACCGTGCCGATGACAGATGCGATGCAGATGAGCGTGAGCAGGGAGATCGAAAATCGCATCGACGACAACAGCTCCACCACGCTGCGCCAGACGCGGGAGTCTGAGTCAAGCTCAATGCCTTGGGTGGAAACGGTCATGTCATTGGAAAGAGTTGGTGCGATCAGCTATCTATCAGCCTGCAGTCCAGCACTTGCAGCAATAGGAGGCACAAGGTCGTGCCCATGAAAAAAGCGGGTCTTTCGTTGAAAGACCCGCCTGTTAACCGCATGAAAACTTAACGCAGGCCGGCGATGTAGTCCGCCAGCGCGCGGATTTCACGGTCGTTGAGCTTGGCAGCTACTTGCGTCATCTGCAAGTTGTTCTGGCGCACGCCATCGCGAAAACCGGTCAGCTGCGCAGCGGTGTATTCAGCGTGCTGGCCGCTCAGGCGGGGGTATTGCACGGGGTTGCCGGCACCATTGGGACTGTGGCAGCCTGCGCAGGCGGCGATCTGCCGGTCGGCCACGCCGCCACGGTAAATGCGCTCACCCAGGGCGACCAACTCTTTGTCATTGGCAAAGCCGGGCTTGATTTTCTTGGAGGTGGCCCAAAAGGCGATGTTCTTCATGTCGGCATCGCTCAACTGGGATGCAAAGCCTTGCATGATGGCGTTTTTACGAATACCGGCCTTGAACTCCTGCAACTGCTTGACCAGGTATTCAGGATGCTGCTGGGCCAGCTTAGGATTGACCGGGGTGCCGGAATTGCCGTCAGCGCCGTGGCAGGCTGCGCACACTGCTGTGAACTTGGCTTCGCCAGCCACAAGATCAGGCTTGACGACCTTGGCCGGCGCAGCTGGTGCTGCTGGCGCGGCGGCATGAGACGACAAAGCCGTCGCAGATAACAGGGCGGCGAAGAAATAAGTGACAAGCAGCTTCATATCAGGACGTTTTAAATTAGGGTGCGTAAGAAACCATCAACATCTGATTTTACAATGGCTTGGCCCTGCTGGTACGGACTGAAGTCCGGAATCGGTCTGGATTCAGGGGCTACGCGGCCTTTGGGCCTTGCTTCAGGCTTGCGCCCTTCACCGAGATTCCGCTTATGACCGCCCCCGCCATCCCCTCCTCCCCCGCGGTTTTGCCCCCTGACATGGACAAGATCGCCATGGGCTGGCTGCACACGGCCAAATTTCTGACCACCGCGCCCGAGTTGCATCATCTGCCGCCGCTGGATGTGCCTGAAATCGCTTTTGTCGGCCGCTCCAATGCCGGTAAGTCCACCTGCATCAACACCTTGACGCAGCAGCACCGGCTGGCGTTTGCCTCCAAAACACCGGGGCGCACGCAGAGCATCAACTTGTTTTCACTGGGCAAGCAGGGCATCACCGACGCTGTGCTGGCCGATTTGCCCGGTTACGGCTATGCGGCCGTACCCAAGGCCGCCAAATACCGCTGGCAACAGGTGATGGCCAATTACCTGCAAACCCGCCGCAACCTGACCGGCATCGTGCTGCTGTGCGACCCGCGCCTGGGCCTGACCGAGCTCGATGAAATTTTGCTCGACGTGGTACGCCCCAGAGTGGTTGAGGGCCTGAAGTTTCTGGTCTTGCTGACCAAGTCCGACAAGCTCAACAA
>CANIDW010000134.1 GCA_947466165.1 Comamonadaceae bacterium
ACAATCAGGACGCCGAAAAAGCCCAAGCCCGCCAGCACCGTCCATTTGAGGGTGATCAGGCCCCAGCGCTTGTAGCCTACGTCGCCGGTGGTGGCGTACAAAGCAAAACACACGCTGGCAGTCAGCAATAAAAAATAAATCAGGCCACGAACAATCAGCATCTTGCTTACCAGGCCGGCGCCAGCCGGGCCAGTCCACGCGGTGCTTGAAGCTCGTCTGCAAAGCTGACAATTTCATAGCTATCGGGCTGCGCCAGCAAAGCGCGCAGCAGCTTGTTGTTGAGCGCATGACCGGAGCGAAAGGCGCTGTAGGCGGCCAGCAAAGGCTTGCCCAGCAAAAACAAGTCGCCCATGGCGTCCAGGATCTTGTGTTTGACGAACTCGTCGTTGTAGCGCAGGCCTTCGTTGTTGAGGACCTTGTAGTCGTCCATGACGATGGCATTGTCCAGACCGCCACCCAGGGCCAGGCCATTGGCACGCATCATCTCAACATCCTTGGTGAAGCCAAAGGTGCGGGCGCGCGCTATGTCGCGCACATAAGAGTCTGAGCCCATGTCGAACTCAACCCGCTGGCCGGTGGAATCCACCGCCGGATGGTCAAAATCGATTTCAAAACTGAGCTTGTAGCCATCGTAAGGCGCCAGCCGCGCCCATTTGGTGGCAGCGCCTTCGCCCTCGCGCACCTCGACGGCTTGAAGCAGACGAATAAATTTTTTCGGGGTTTTCTGCAGCTCGATACCGGCCGACTGCAAAAGAAACACAAAAGAGGCCGCCGAGCCGTCCAGAATCGGCACTTCTTCGGCAGTGATGTCGATGTAAAGATTGTCAATGCCCAGGCCGGCGCATGCAGACATCAGGTGCTCGACCGTGAACACCTTGGTGCTGCCGGCCGAGACGGTCGAAGCCAGTCGCGTGTCGGTGACGGCCAGTGCCGAAACAGCAATGTCCACCGGTTGCGGCAAATCAACCCGCCTGAACACAATGCCGGTGTCGGCGGGGGCCGGGCGCAGCGTGAGCTCCACCCGCTGGCCGCTGTGCAGGCCGACGCCAACCGCACGGGTCAGGGATTTAAGGGTTCTTTGTGCGAGCATGGTTCTAGTTTAAATGGCTTGAACCATGCGCGCGCAATGACCCGTGGCGTCAGCTGCCTTTTTGACGTGCCCCTTAATCCGCCTGCTTGCGCAAAAAGGCCGGTATGTCCAGATCGTCCATTCCGCCGGAAGCCAGCGCATCGACTTTAGCGGCAGCTTGGGTGCGGTTGTTGCGCCACACGCTGGGCGTGGCCATGTTGCCGTAGTCCGGTTGCGCCGGGCTGATCGACTGCACATTGGTGCTGCTGTCGCTGAAACTGGCCGGCTGCATCATATGGCCCACCGCAACGTTCAGCACAGGCAGGTTGTCGGTACCGGTACGCAGCACCTGCAAGGGTGGCGCCGCACGGCGCACCGGCAAACGGCTCAGGCCGGTGGCCACCACCGTCACGCGGATTTCCTCACCCAGCGTGTCGTCGTAGGCCGTGCCGTAGATCACGTGCGCGTCCGGTGAAGCGTAAGCGCGGATGGTGTTCATGGCCATCTTGGACTCGCTGAGCTTGAGCGAACCCTTGGCCGCCGTGATCAAGACCAACACGCCTTTGGCGCCAGACAAGTCAATGCCTTCGAGCAGCGGGCAGGCCACAGCCTGCTCAGCGGCGATGCGGGCGCGGTCCGGACCGCTGGACAGGGCCGTGCCCATCATGGCCTTGCCGGGCTCACCCATGACGGTGCGCACGTCTTCAAAGTCAACGTTCACATGGCCGGGCACATTGATGATTTCAGCGATACCGCCAACAGCGTTTTTCAGCACGTCGTTGGCGTGGGCAAAGGCCTGGTCTTGCGTCACGTCATCGCCCAGCACGTCCAGCAATTTTTCGTTCAACACGACGATCAGTGAATCGACGTTCGCCTCAAGCTCGGCCAGGCCGTTATCGGCGTTGCTCATGCGTTTCGGGCCTTCAAAGTCAAATGGCTTGGTGATCACGCCGACCGTCAAAATGCCCATCTCTTTGGCTACACGGGCAATCACGGGTGCAGCACCGGTACCGGTACCGCCGCCCATGCCGGCGGTGATGAACAGCATGTGAGCGCCGGCAATCGCTTCGCGGATGTCGTCAACCGCCATTTCAGCGGCTTCGCGGCCTTTGTCAGGCTTGCTGCCAGCGCCCAGCCCGCTGCCGCCGAGCTGAATGGTTTTGTGGGGCGTGCCCCGGCCCAGCGCCTGCGCATCGGTGTTGGCGCAAATGAACTCGACGCCTTGCACGCCGGACTGGATCATGTGCTCAACCGCGTTGCCGCCGCCGCCGCCTACGCCGATCACCTTGATTTGGGTGCCTTGGTTGAACTCTTCGGTTTCAATCATTTCGATGCTCATGGAGCCTCCTGTATTCGTTGCAGTTGCTTAATTTTTCGGGATCTTTTTTTATTCGAGTGACTGATCGAATTACCCAGGCGGGTCAGCACCGCCGGAATGTGTCGGGCACGATGATGCACAGCGTTGAGCAGCTAATTTTTTCATCAGAAATTCCCCACCAGCCAGTCTTTAACCCGACCGAAAGCGTTGTGCACGCTACCGGCTTTTTGCGAGACCTTGTAACCACGCATGCGGGCCATGCGGGCTTCTTCAAGCAGGCCCATCACCGTGGCGGCACGCGCTTGGGCAACCATGTCGGAGAGCGCGCTGGAGTAGCGCGGAATACCGCGCCGTACCGGCTTTAAAAAGATGTCCTCGCCCAGCTCCACCATGCCCGGCATGACCGCACTGCCGCCCGTGATGACGATGCCTGAGGACAGGACTTCCTCGCAACCGGAGTCACGTATGACCTGCTGCACCAGCGAAAATATTTCCTCGATGCGTGGCTCAATCACGCCGGCCAGCGCCTGGCGGCTGAGCATGCGCGGCCCGCGGTCACCCAGCCCCGGCACTTCGACCTGGCGCTCGGGATCGGCCAGCAGTTGTTTGGCATAGCCGTTTTCAACTTTGATATCTTCGGCGTCCTTGGTCGGTGTGCGCAGCGCCATGGCGATGTCACTGGTGATCAAGTCGCCTGCTATCGGTATGACGGCGGTGTGGCGGATCGCGCCGTTGGTAAAGATCGCCACATCGGTGGTGCCTGCGCCGATATCGACCATGGCCACGCCAAGTTCGCGCTCGTCTTGTGTCAGCACCGACAAGCTGGAGGCCAGCGGGTTGAGCATGAGCTGGTCCACTTCCAGGCCGCAACGGCGCACGCACTTGATGATGTTCTCGGCCGCACTTTGCGCGCCTGTGACGATATGCACTTTGGCCTCGAGCCGGATACCGCTCATGCCAATGGGTTCGCGAACATCCTGCCCGTCAATCACAAACTCCTGCGGCTCCACCAGCAGCAGGCGCTGGTCGGTCGAAATGTTGATGGCTTTGGCGGTCTCAATCACGCGGGCCACATCGGCCTGGCTGACTTCCTTGTCTTTGACCGCGACCATGCCGCTGGAGTTGATGCCGCGAATATGGCTGCCGGTGATGCCGGTGTAAACCCGCCCGATCTTGCAATCGGCCATGAGCTCGGCCTCTTTCAAGGCCTGCTGGATGCTTTGCACGGTAGCGTCAATGTTGACGACGACGCCGCGCTTGAGCCCGTTGCTGGCCGCAATGCCCAGACCGGCGAGTTTGAGCTCGCCGCCCGGTAACACTTCGGCCACCACCACCATCACTTTGCTGGTGCCGATGTCGAGTCCGACAACCAGTTCTTTGTATTCTTTGGCCATAGTTTTTCTACCCTTATTTCCTGTCTTTTTTCGCGTCACCGGCTGTCGTGACGCCGCGTAACTTCAATGCATAGCCGTTTTCATAACGCAAATCTGCCGACTCCAGGTCGCGTCCGAACTTGGACGAGGTCTGACTCACCGTGGCCACAAAGCGCTGCATGCGCGCCTGAATGTCAGCCGGTTCTCCCTGCCCCATTTCAATGACTGCACCGCTTTCGAGTCTGGCGCGCCAGGAGCCGCGGCCAGTGAGCTCCAGCTGGCTCACACTGGTGTCAAGTTTTTCGAGCAGCGGCGTCACCAGGCGATAGCCTTGCAACACCAGCGCAGCCTGGCCCTGCGGCCCGTTGAGCAGCGGCAAGTCATCGGCCTCTACATCACCCTGATTGACTTCAAACACTTCGCCCTGGCTGTTGACCAGGCGCGTGTCCGCTTCGTCGCCCCAGAAGGCCACTGCCTGATGCTCTTGAACCTGCACGCGCAAACGGTCTGGAAACTCGCGTCGCACCACCGCATGGCGAACCCAGGGAATCGACTCAAAGGCAGCACGTGTGCGCGCCAGATCCACTGAAAAGAAGTTACCCGCCAGCTTGGGGGCCACATTGGCGCGCAAGGTGACAGCGTTGTTGTGCACCAGCTCGTTGTCGATGTAAATCGCTTTCAGGCTGAACACGCTCTGGCGACCCATCCAAGACAGCATTGCGGCCAGCACCAAGCCAGCCAAGAACACCAGCAAAACTGCCGAGGCGTTGTTCATCAGCCGGATGTCCAGCGGCAGCGGTGGCGGATTGAACACTGGGACAGGGCGTCTCATGGGCGCGCTCCAGACAGAGGGGCAGCAGCCGTTTGCACCGGGTAGTCCAGCGCGGCACTTTGCAAGACCTTCAGGCACAGCGCCTCGTAGCTCAAACCCGCGGCCCTGGCCGACATCGGTACCAGCGAATGGCTGGTCATACCGGGTGATGTGTTGATCTCCAGCAAATAGGGCTGGCGTGTGCGTGCGTCAATCATGACGTCTGCACGTGCCCAGCCGCGGCAGTTCAGCGTGCGGTAAGCCGCCAGCACCAATTGCTGAATAGCAGCTTCTTCACCGGCCGGCAAACCGCAGGGCACCAGGTACTGGGTGGTGTCGGTGAAGTATTTGTTCTGGTAGTCGTAATTGCCTTCAGGCGCCACGATCCGGATCACGGGCAAGGCTTTGGCTTGCTCGCCGCTGCCCAGCACCGGGCAGGTGACTTCGTCGCCACCAATGAACTGCTCGCACAGCACATCGGCGTCCAGTTGTGCAGCCAGCGCGACTGCGGCACTCAAGTGCTCGGCCGCGACCACTTTGCTCAGCCCGATTGACGAGCCTTCCCGCGCCGGTTTGACGATCAGCGGCAATCCCAGTGCAGCGGGCACGGCAGCCACATCGGCGTCGGTGTAAGCGCCACGTCGAAGCAACACATAACGCGGGGTTGACAAGCCATCAGCCAGCCAAATGCGCTTGGTCATGACCTTGTCTATGCACATGCTCGAAGCCATGACGCCGGAGCCGGTGTAGGGAATGCCCAGCAATTCGAGCGCACCCTGCACCGTGCCGTCTTCAC
>CANIDW010000135.1 GCA_947466165.1 Comamonadaceae bacterium
AGCGTCTTGCAAAGCTTCCAGCACAGCCGACCCAGCGCCGCCCATCAGAGCACCTTCTTCAACGGTGACCAAGGCTTCATGACTGGAGGCGATGCTGAGCAGCAACTCGGTGTCCAAAGGTTTGGCCCAGCGCATATTGGCCACGCTGGCGTTGAGGTTCTCAGCAGCTTGCAAAGCGGGATACAGCATGGTGCCAAACGCCAAAATCGCCACGCCTTTACCTTGACGGCGCATTTCACCTTTGCCAAACGGCAGGGTTGGCAAACCAGTGCTCATGGGTGTACCTACCCCTGAGCCGCGAGGGTAGCGAACCGCCACGGTATGGTCTTGTGCATGGGCCGTGCTGAGCAACATGCGGCATTCGTTTTCGTCGGCAGGGCAAGCAATGCTGACCTGAGGAATACAGCGAAGGAAGGGGATGTCGTACACACCGGCGTGGGTGGGGCCGTCGGCTCCGACAATGCCTGCACGGTCCAGCGCCAGCACCATGGGCAGCTTTTGCAAAGCCACGTCATGAATGAGCTGGTCATAGGCACGTTGCAAGAAGGTAGAGTAAATCGCCACCACGGGCTTGAGGCCTTCACAGGCCAAACCCGCAGCAAAGGTCAGCGAATGCTGCTCCGCAATGCCCACATCGTGGTAACGGTCAGGAAAACGGTGGTGAAACTCCACCATGCCAGAGCCTTCTCGCATGGCGGGGGTGATGGCCACCAACTTGGGGTCAACAGCGGCCATGTCGCACAACCATGTGCCAAACACTTGGCTAAAGGTTTGTTTGGGTACGGTGACAGGGGCGACCAAGCCAATCTTGGGGTCGAATTTGCCAGGGCCGTGGTAGGCAATGGGGTCAGCCTCGGCCAGTTTGTAGCCTTGGCCTTTGCGGGTGACCACGTGCAAGAACTGTGGTCCATTCAAATGCTTGATGTTTTCTAGCGTAGGAATCAAAGAATCCAGATCGTGGCCGTCAATGGGGCCGATGTAGTTAAAGCCAAATTTTTCAAACAAAGTAGCCGG
The DNA here is from genome assembly GCA_947466165.1 of Comamonadaceae bacterium. Lineage (GTDB taxonomy): Bacteria > Pseudomonadota > Gammaproteobacteria > Burkholderiales > Burkholderiaceae_C > Polaromonas. Next base: position 1,015 of record CANIDW010000135.1, read on the forward strand.
CACCACCATGCCTTTGGCTTGTTGCTCAAAACGCCTTGCCAAGTCAAACAAAGGCGGCGCATTTTTCAAGACTTGCTTGCCCACCTCTTTGGCAGCCGAGTAAAAACGCCCACTCATGAGTTGCGCCAAATAGCGGTTGAGCGCTCCCACAGGTGGGCTGATGGACATGTCGTTGTCGTTGAGGATGACCAGCAAATTGGTGTCTGACACACCTGCGTTGTTGAGGGCTTCAAAGGCCATGCCAGCGGTCATGGAGCCGTCGCCAATGATGGCCACGCAGCGGCGTTGCTCGCCTTTTTGCTTGGCCGCCAAGGCCATGCCTAAAGCGGCTGAAATGCTGGTGGAGGAATGCGCTGTACCAAAAGCATCAAATTCGCTCTCGTCTCGCTTGGGAAAACCTGCCACGCCATTCAACTGCCGCAAGGTATGCATACGGTCGCGTCGACCGGTCAGGATTTTGTGCGGGTAAGTTTGGTGACCCACATCCCACACCAAACGATCGTGGGGGGTGTTGAAAACGTAATGCAGTGCAACGGTTAATTCGACTGTGCCGAGGTTGGAGCTCAGGTGTCCGCCGGTTTTGGCAACGCTTTCCAGCACAAACGAGCGCAATTCGTCCGCCAAGGGGCGCAGTTGCGCGGTGGACAAGCGTCGCAAATCTGCTGGGGAATCAATACTGCTTAACAATGAACTCATCTGACTGCCTTTGTTACCTTCCTCGCTTTGGCACATATTGTGAACCTAAGCCATGGTCATGTGTCAATTAAAGTTGACGTTTAAGGGTATTCACTAGGGCAACTTGACCATGAAAAAACCCCACAACGCTTTCGCGGTGTGGGGCCAGCTGTGCCGGTTAAGAGGCAGTTTAGCTCAATGCATGACCTTGTGCATTCACGTACAAAGCGTAAATGGAGGTTGAGCCGGTCATGAACAAACGGTTGCGCTTGGTGCCGCCGAAAGTCAGGTTGGCAATCACTTCTGGGGTGTGCAAGAAAGCCAGCAAAGTGCCATCGGGGTGATGGACACGAACGCCGTTGGTTTCCATACCGCCCCAACCCCAGCCGCACCACACATTGCCGTCGGTGTCACAACGGATACCGTCGGTGAAACCAGGGGCGAAGTCGGCGAAGACTTTGGGGTTGCTGAGTTTTTGGTCTTTCACATCAAACACGATGATGTTGGCAGGGTTGCCAGGACCGTCGGTCGCGCCAGTGTCGACCACGTAGCATTTCTTGAAGTCGGGTGAGAAGCAAATGCCGTTGGGACGACGCATGGGGCCTTCGGCCGCCACGGTGACCTTGCCATCGGGCGCGATGCGGTACACACGGGTAGGCAATTCAAACTCTGCCTTGTGGCCTTCATAGGGGCCCATGATGCCGTAGCCAGGGTCTGTGAAGTAGATAGAGCCATCAGGTGTGGTGGCCGCATCATTGGGCGCATTGAGTTTTTTGCCGCCGAAGCTGTCGCACAAAGTGGTCCATGTGCCGTCATAGTTGCGACGACGAACACGGCGTGTGTCGTGTTCCATGGCGATCAAACGACCTTGGGTGTCACGTGAGTGGCCGTTGGAGTAGCCAGAATCTGATTGGAAGGTGCTGACAGCGCCGTTTTCTTCGTTCCAACGCAACACGCGGTTGTTAGGAATGTCGCTCCACAGCAAACAGCCCCAGTCGCCCATCCACACTGGGCCTTCACACCAAAGTGCGGCGTCATGGCCTTGACCGTGCCAAATGCGTTGCAGTGTGGCATTGCCTTGGCGGCCGCTGAAGCGCTTGTCCATCACTTCAAAGGCTGGCTCTGGGTAAGTCACGGGGTGGTTACCGGTCCAGTCACGGCCTTGTTGGAATTTGTCATTGGCACTGGCAGTGACAGTAGCTGTTGCAGCGGCCACACCGGCAGCAGCACTGGCCAAAAATCCACGACGAGCCAAGCTCATGGGCTTGGCAGAAGCGCTTTGGGCTTCCTCGGTTACTGCGGGGTTTGAGTTTTTATCCATACTGTCTCCTCAGGGGTTGTAAAAAAAGGTGAGGCCTGATCCTCTGTCTTTCAAAGCGGTTCCACAATAAGCGTAAACCCCTTAACTCTCTAAGTTTATTTTTCTAGCCAATATTGTGGTTTTAGGAAACAAAAAACCCCTGAGGCGCGAGCAACAGGGGTTTGGCGAAGGGCTGCCAAGCAGCCCAGAAAGGACGGTTTAGCCCTTTTTGGCGTAGGCGTTACACCAGCCAGCAGCTGACACTTGTTTGCCTGCAAACAAAGGGCACATACCTGCTTTGTCACCGGCTTTGCCTTGGAACAAGGCGCAGTTGCCGCAGTTTTGGGCAGCTGCATGGGTGGGGAATTTCTTGGCGTCGACTTTGCTGGAATCAGCTTTATAGCCCATGGCAGAAGCTTGGGGATCGGTTTCGGCAACCATGTCAGCAGCCATGGCAAAACGGCCAGCCAACAAAGCGGCGCTACCAGCGCTGACTTGAATAATGAATTCGCGACGACGGGTCATAAAAATCTCCGATAAAAGTTACCCCGAAGGGCGAAAAATAAAGCCGTGATTCTGACTCAGCTTTATGGTTTTTACAAAACGCGGTCTCCATACCCTAGGTTGACACTGGGATAAACCACGCCAAAGCCTGCACAAAGGGGCCATTGAGGATGACCGTGTCATGGTTGAGCACCCCCGCTGCTGAAACCCATATCAAATAAGGAAGAACCAAGAGCGAGGCCACGCGAGATTCACGCCACAGACCCTGAATCAGCCAAATAATGCTCAGCCAAAGGAAAAGCCACTCCCACATGGCCCAATCGGGGCGGTGTAAATGGAAGTACAAAAAGCTCCACAAAATATTGAGCGCGCCGTTGTAAAGGTAAAGACCCGCCACTTTGGCGCGTCTGGACGTTGTGGGGGCTTGGTGCCACGCCAGCCAAGCGCTGATGGCGCACAAAGTGAATATCAACGACCAAATAGCGCCAAAAGCAGCGTCTGGCGGCTTCCATGCGGGATGCTTGAGTTGGTAGTACCAAGGTCCCAGATCTGTCAGGACATTACCCATACCGGCTATGCCAAAACTGATGGCGAAACACAGCGCCAAACTGCGCCAATGGGTGCGCCAGTGGGGCCGCTGTCCATGGGGATCGGTGGGAGAAGAAATAGCCATCATCTTGAGCCAAAGTAATTTGTGAATAAAAACCTTAAATAAAGGGTTTTCCCGAATGTTCGCCTATTTAAAACCACCATAATGTCAACCTTAATTGACACATGGTTTGTCAACCTCATTGAACGCCAAACTTACCCACGAGCACACTGCATGACGGTCAACCGCAAGCAAGGCATACAGCAGGACAACAGCACCAGAGTGGTGATTGTGACCATGGACACCCACCTCAACAGTGCGGTAGACAGGGCGCGTGTGGGTTTGAAACGTTTGCTCCCCCAGCTCAGCTTGACCATCCACTCCGCCTCTGAGTTTGCAGCAAATCCTGAGCATTTGGCGAAATGCCGTGAAGATATTGCCCAAGGCGACGTCATTATCGTCACCATGCTCTTCATGGAAGACCATTTCCTGCCCATCTTGGCCGATCTGCAAGCCAGACGCGACCACTGCAGCGCCATGGTTTGCGCCATGTCGGCAGGTGAAGTGGTCAAACTCACCCGCTTGGGCAAACTCGATATGTCCAAGCCCGCCAGCGGCCCCATGGCGTTTTTGAAAAAAATGCGCGGCAACCCCAAAGACGACAGCGAAAAAGCCGCCGCTGGTGCCAAGCAAATGAAGATGCTGCGACGCATTCCGCAAATGCTGCGCTTCATCCCTGGCACCGCCCAAGACCTGCGTGCATATTTCCTTACCCTGCAATACTGGTTGGGCGGCTCGCAAGAAAACATACAAGGCATGGTGCATTACTTGGTAGACCGTTATGCGGCAGACAAGGTCAACTCCAAAGTCAAGGTTTTGCCCCCTGTGGAGTACCCCGAAGTCGGTATTTACCACCCGCGCATGAAAACACGCTTGTCTGACCAACTGAGCGACTTGCCCACCGTGGTCTCCCCCGACAAAGCACGTGGTCGCGTAGGCCTCATTTTGTTGCGCTCTTACTTGATTGCTGGCAACGCCCAACACTACGACGCGGTCATCGCCGCCATGGAAGTGCAAGGCCTCAATGTCGTTCCGGTGTTCGCCTCTGGGCTGGATTCACGGCCAGCCATTGATGCGTTTTTCTTGAAGAACGGCCAAACCACGGTGGATGCGGTGGTGTCGTTGACGGGCTTCTCGCTGGTCGGCGGCCCTGCCTACAACGACGCACACGCTGCCGAAGAAATTTTGGG
>CANIDW010000136.1 GCA_947466165.1 Comamonadaceae bacterium
GTTGAGGCCGATGTGCTCAAAGTCGACTTCACTGCTCTCGCTAAAAGCATGGTGAGCCAGACACAGACGCCAAGCAAAATACGCGTGGTCGGCAATCTTCCTTACAACATTTCCACGCCCATCCTCTTTCATTTACTGGACGCCGTAGCGGTGATTGAAGACCAGCATTTCATGCTGCAAAAGGAAGTCGTCGACCGCATGGTGGCCAAGCCCTGCAGCGCTGACTATGGGCGATTGAGCGTGATGCTCCAGTGGCGCTACGCCATGGAAAACGTGCTGTTGGTGCCGCCCCACTGCTTTGACCCGCCCCCCCGCGTGAACAGCGCCATTGTGCGCATGGTGCCGCATGCCGAGCCGGCAGTCCTCGATGTCAAACTTCTCAGCGAGCTTGTGCAGGTGGCTTTCAGTCAGCGGCGTAAATTAATGCGCCATACCTTGGGGCAGTGGCTGCAGGCGCGCGACTTCAAGGGCGACTTCAGTGTTCAGCGTCGCGCTGAAGAAGTGCCTGTGCACGAGTATGTGGCGCTGGTGCAGGCGCTGAGCGCAGCGACAGATTGAGGTCTGCCCCTCTTTGCGAGCCGCCCGTAAAAAAGCCCGCTTGAAGCGGGCTTTTCTGGAGCAAGCGTGCTGCGCTTAAGCTGCTGCCAACCAATAGCCCGCGTTGAACGGGCTGCTCATGCGCAGTGCCAATGGTGACACGTCGATGAGTTTGTCGGTTGGCATGATTTCGCCACCGTCTTCCAATGCATGCTGGGCCTCATTTGCCCGATCCCCTTGGCCAATGTCTGGGGAGCGGGCTACAGAAAAGAATAGAAACATCGGAACGGTATCTTTCGATCCGCCCAATAGTCGGCCGCATCCCTGAAGATGTCGAGCAGTTGCTCCCGCGCTTCTTTGTCGAACTTTGCGTTGGCCGGAATTTGTTCCAGCACAACGACGAAGCCCGGTTGCTGGCCGGACTTGTGAACAAGGTCGGTCATGCAATCGAAAAGCGCATCAAAATTTTTGCCGAAATGCGCAGGAAATGTGTACTGGGCCGCGATCATGTCCAGCACATCCTGTTTGCTCTGAGCGCTGCTCAGGTTGGCATAAAGGAAGTGCTGACCCAGTGCGGTCGCCGCGCCTTGCAATTCCGGTACGCGGAATGCGCGTATGGATTGAACAATGTTCGGCCTCACAGTACGAAGTGGTGTGTCCATCTTCGCTTCTCTTTCTAAAAACATGCTAACTGAAAAATCAACTCAAACTGTTAAAACCAGCTCTTACGATCGCGCTCATCGAACGATCTGGCGAAAGCTGCCATAGTGGTCGTCGGTGTAAAAGCAGGCGTCGGGTGAACGTGGCTGCTGGCCACCGCACACAATACGCCGCGCTCCGCGACTACTTTCTCCTGGCGTTCGGACGGTGTATTCGCGGTAATAACCGCGCTGGCGAGCGGGAAGAATCTTTTCCCGGTTGCCGAACACCGTGCCGTCCTTTTCATACTTAAAAGGCCCACCCTTTTCTATCAGCGCCATCATGTCCCGTCCTTGCGGGGGCAGTGCGGCCACTGTCATGGTTTGCAAAACCGCCGCCGGGGCTTCGGTTTTGGCCTGCACGGATGTGCCGATCAAACCACCAGACAGTGCCAGCAGAGCCATCGCAGCGGCTCTAGCCCAGACACCGCAAGGATTGCGCAACATGAAAAACACCTTTCACGATTTCAGGTTATTTCGCACCAAGTACGGGGTTAACCCTGAATCTTCAAGGCGTAGTTTGACTCAAACGCACGGAAAAAGCAACAGTTTGCCCAATAATTGGGCAAAGAGTGGGCGACGCCGGCGCTAAAAAGTTAGCGCTGGCTTCCTCTAAAGGCTTTTAACGGCCTGAGTTTGCGTCTGCAACAGTCAAAGCTGTCATGTTGACGATACGCCTGACGGTGGCGCTGGCGGTCAGAATATGGACCGGTTTGTCCGCCCCCAGTAAAACCGGGCCGATGGCAATGTTGCCGCCGGCAGCGGTTTTGAGCAGGTTGTAGGCGATATTGGCGGCATCAATATTGGGAAACACCAGCAAATTGGCCTCTCCGCCCAGTGTGCTGTTCGGCATCACGTTGGCGCGCGCTTCGGCGTCCAGTGCGACATCTCCGTGCATTTCGCCGTCAACTTCCAGCCAGGGCGCCTTATCTCGCAGCAAGGCCAGAGCCTGTCGCATCTTGAGCGCACTGGGTAAATTGGAGGAGCCGAAATTCGAATGTGACAGAAGCGCGACTTTGGGTTTGATGCCAAAGCGCATCATTTCTTCTGCCGCCATTGTGGTGATTTCAGCGAGTTGTTCGGCCGTCGGGTCGTAGTTCACGTGCGTGTCGAGCAGGAACACCTGGCGCCCGGGCAGCATCAAACCGTTCATGCAGGCATAGGTATGAACGCCGGCGCGCCTACCGATGACTTGGTCCAGGTAGTCGAGGTGAAGGGACGTGGTGCCCCAGGTGCCACAGATCAGGCCATCGGTATCGCCCTTGTGCAGCAGCATGGCGCCAATCAGCGTCAGACGTCTGCGCATTTCGATCTTGGCGATTTGCGTGGTCACCCCGCGGCGCTCCATCATGCGGTGGTATGTCTGCCAGAAGTCCCGGTAGCGCAGGTCCTGCTCGACGTTGACTATGTCGTAGTCGAGCTCTTCTTTGAGGCGCAGGCCGAACTGCTCAATGCGCTGGGCAATGACGGCCGGCCGGCCGATCAGGGTCGGGCGGGCCAGTCCTTCGTCAACCACGATCTGGCAGGCGCGCAGCACGCGCTCTTCCTCGCCTTCGGCGTAGGCCACGCGTTTGCGGCTGGCCGATTTGGCGGCGGCAAAGATGGGCTTCATCATGGTGCCGGAGGCATAGACGAAGCTTTGCAGTTTCTGGCGGTAAGCGTCCATGTCCAGGATGGGGCGCAGCGCCACACCACTTTCGGCCGCCGCCTGGGCCACGGCCGGCGCTATCTTGATCATCAGACGCGGGTCAAAGGGCTTGGGAATCAGGTATTCAGGGCCGAAAGCCAGCGTCTGACCCGCGTAAGCGGCCGCTACCACTTCGCTTTGCTCTGCTTGCGCCAGTTCCGCAATAGCGTACACCGCGGCAATTTCCATCTCCACCGTGATGGTCGAGGCCCCCGCGTCCAGCGCACCGCGAAAAATATACGGAAAGCACAGGACGTTGTTGACCTGGTTGGGGTAATCGGTGCGACCTGTCGCCATGATGGCGTCATCACGCACCGACTTAACGTCTTCGGGTGTTATTTCAGGGTTGGGGTTGGCCAGCGCGAAAATGATGGGCTTGGCCGCCATTTTCTTGACCATCTCTTTTTTGAGCACGCCGCCGGCGGACAGGCCCAGAAAAATATCGGCGCCATCGATAATCTCGCCCAGCGTGCGCGCCGTGGTTTTTTGCGAAAACAGGATCTTGTCCTCATCCATCAGCTCGGTCCGGCCTTCATAAACCACGCCGGCCAGGTCGGTCACAAAGATATTTTGGCGCGGCAAGCCCAGTTTGAGCATCAGGTTCAAACATGCCAATGCGGCAGCGCCAGCGCCGGAAGTCACTAGTTTGACTTTTTTAAGGTCTTTACCGGCAACCTTGAGTGCATTCAATATCGCAGCGGCCACAGTGATGGCCGTGCCATGCTGGTCATCATGAAACACTGGGATCTTCATGCGCTTGCGCAATTCGCGCTCTACATAAAAGCAGTCCGGTGCCTTGATGTCTTCTAAATTGATGGCGCCGAATGTTGGCTCCAGCGCGGCAATCACCTCCACCAGCTTGACCGGGTCTTGCTCGTCGATTTCGATGTCGAACACATCCACGCCGGCAAACTTCTTGAATAAAACAGCTTTGCCTTCCATCACCGGTTTCGACGCCAGCGGCCCGATGTTGCCCAGGCCAAGCACGGCCGTCCCATTGGTGATAACAGCCACCAGGTTGCCGCGGCTGGTGTATTTGAAGGCGGCGTTCGGGTCTTTGACGATTTCTTCGCAGGGGGCGGCCACGCCAGGCGTGTAGGCCAGCGCCAAGTCATGCTGGTTAATCAACTGCTTGGTGGCGGCAATGGCTACTTTGCCGGGGGTGGGGAACTCGTGGTACTCAAGAGCGGCGCGACGCAGTTCATCGCGCTTTTCCTGTTGCTTGTCGACCGGGGTGCTGGACATGTGGGCGCTCTCCTGCGGGGGCAGCCCTTGCGGGCGTCAAAGACGGGTAAGAAAAAGCGATTGTAGGCCTCGGGGTGGGCTGGTACGACTTGCAATCCATGCTGTCTGGTCCGGTCGCTTTTGACTTTTTGCCACACAAACGCGGTCAGCGAGCCGACTGTCTTTACGCTCAATCGCTACAAACTCAAGGCTTCAACAGTTTGGCTTGCGCCATCCTTTGAGCGGTTTGCGCACCGGCCAGCACAAAGCCGCGCGGCTGGCCGGCATCGTCCAGCCAATGCCAGATGCCTTCGCCGGCGGCGGTCCAATGGCCGGCCAATCCGGCCTGCGCGGACGCCACCACCAAGGGCAGGGCAGGTGTCTTGACTGACACCGGCATCAGCGCAAAGGCCAGCGCCGTCGGCGTGCCGGCCAGCGTGGCGGCCAGAGCCCGCGCAGCGCTCATGATGGGCATGACATACGGTAGCGTGGAGCCGTGCGCCGACAACAGGGAGGGCGCGCTGGCGTACTGGGCGCTGTCGCCTAAAGCGTAAATATGCGCTGCGCTGGTTTGCAAAAACGTGTTGACGACGATGGTGCGGTCCACCTGAAGCCCGGCAGCTTGCGCAAGGACTGTGTCGGCGCGCAGACCCACGGCGCTGAGCACTGCGTCGGCAGGTAAGCTCTCGCCCGTGGCCAGCGTCACCTGAAGCCGGCCGGCAGCGTGATCCACCGCGCGCACCGTGCAGCCAAAGTGAAAATGCACGCCCAGCGCCTCCAGTGCCGCTTGCAGGGCGGCGCTGGCCTCGGGCGGCAGCAGGGCGGCCAGCGGGCGCGGCCCGGGGTCTACCACGCGCACGCGCATGCCGGCTTGCGCCAGGTCATTGGCAAACTCGCAACCGATCAGCCCGGCACCCATGATCAGCACCTCGCGCAGCGGCGCGCCTGGCGACTCTGCGCCGGCTTGCAGGCGGGCGTGAAAAGCCGCAAAGTCATCCAATGAGTTGATGCTCATCACGGCGTCGGCCGCATCGCCCTGCACCGCCACCCGGATGGCTTGCGCGCCTGTGGCCAGCACCAGGGAGCTAAAGGCCAGCGTTTGCAGACCGGCGGCACTGCGCACGCTCAGGGTTTGCGCGGCCGTGTCGATGGCTTCCACGCGGGTGTGCGCCAGCAGCGTGACA
>CANIDW010000137.1 GCA_947466165.1 Comamonadaceae bacterium
TATCCAGGTGCCATCTGCAACCTGGGGGCGGGCATCTCCACAGGTCTATCGACAGTAGCGGCAGAAGAAGACGTTCTGGAACGGGTGGTTCTCACCAATGAGCAAGGGCTCATTGGCGGCGCACCGATCACCGGCCGCGACTCCGGAGGCGCACAAAGTTTCGCCGCCATGATTGACCAGCCTTACCAGTTCGATTTCTACGATGGCGGCGGCCTGGACCTGGCTTTTCTGTCCTTCGCCGAGGTCGATCCTCAGGGCAATGTCAACGTCAGTCGCTTCGGCGACAAGATTGTGGGCGTCGGCGGCTTCATCAACATCAGCCAAAACGCGAAATATGTGATCTTCAGCGGCACACTGACTGCTGGCGACCTGGATGTTCAATGGCATCAAGGCCGCACACAAATCGTCCGCGAGGGCAAGCACCGCAAGTTTGTGCCCAAAGTGGAGCAGATCTGCTACAACGCAAAATTAGCGCGCGAGTCCGGTCGCAAGGTTCTTTATGTGACCGAGCGTGCCGTCTTCATTTCGGGTGAGAAGGGCCTGACCTTGGTGGAGGTCGCCCCGGGGGTGGATGTTCAGCGCGACGTGGTGGCACAAATGGGCTTTGCGCCCGTCATATCGCCGGATTTGCGCGAAATGGACCTGCGCATCTTCCAGCCTGAATTGATGGGCCTGGGGAAAGACTTGGCGCAGCAGTCACCGCGCTACCGGACTGAAAAACTGGCCAACTGGCTCAGAGCTCGAAACTAAAAGTCCACCCATGAAACACAATATTGAGATTGATGGCGCGACCCGGCTCTATGTGATCATCGGCGACCCCATCGTCCAAGCCAAGTCGCCTTCGGTTTACTCTCAACTTTTTGCCGATCGCGGTATTCCCGCAGTCATGCTGCCTTTGCACATTCACCCGGAAGGAATGGATCAGCTGGGCCCCTGGCTCGAATCGATCCAGAATCTCGATGGAATCCTTGTCACAGCCCCTTACAAAAATAGTCTGCTCACCTTATGCGGCTCATTGGGGCCAGCTGCCGAGTGCGTGGGGGCGGTCAATGCCTTGCGCCGCAAGTCAGGCGGCGGTTGGCACGGGGACCTTTTCGATGGCGCCGGATTCGTTGCGGGCACCCGCCAACGCGGTATTGAATTGCGCGGCCGGAGAGTTCTTCAGTTCGGCGCTGGCGGCGCGGGCAGTGCGATTGCTTATGAACTCGCTGCGGCCGGTGTCGCATCGCTACGGCTGGTGGACCCCAACCCTGAAAAAGTGAAGCAGCTTTGTGCTGCCATACAAGGCCGCTTCCCGAAATTTGACATATCACAGGCCTCCCAAGTAGCGTTACCAGCATCAGAGAATATCAATATGGTGATCAATTCATCCACGGTGGGTATGGGCGGCGCCAAGGGGATCCCCGGAGCCATTCCACCCCTGAACACTGAGATGGTTGTGGGCGAGGTGAACGTGACTGAACATGGCACTGATCTCGTTCGCCTGGCCATTGAAGCTGGCGCCACATGGACGGATGGCGCCCACATGCATGCTGGCCAGATCGATCAAATACTTGCCTTTTTCTTCAATCGGATGACCCCTGAGAGGTGATGTGTGTCGCATGTACCAGCCGAACGCTGCCTGAGCGTCCTTGAGCTCCTCGCGGAAGGCGCCAAATCCCTGACGCTGGGTGAAATTGCCGAGCGGCTCGAAGAGCCCAAAAGCGGAATACACAGGCTTTTGTCAACACTGGTCAGTCAGGGATGGGCCGAACAAGACCTGCAGACGGGGCTTTACAGCCTCACCATGCGGCTGACGCTGATCGGACAGCGTTTTTATGCTGACACCGGCATTCCAGACCTGTGCCAGCCGCTGCTAGACCAGCTCGCCGCTGAAACGCAGGACTACGTGCGCATGGCTGTCGCAGCCGGCGGTAGCCTGAACTGGTTGGCGGACGCCCAGGGGGCGCGAGGCGGCCTCATGTACTACCCTCCCCAAGTGTCCGGCACCGTACCCTTGTATGCAACCGCTGCGGGCAAATCGTGGCTAGCCACCATGGACAAAAAGTCAGCCCTGGCTGTTGCTTTAGCGCAGGGCTTTAATGTGGCAACAAGCCCTGGACCACAGGTCGCGACAAACGCTCAAGAATTGATGCAGCTGCTGCAGGAGACTGAGCAACGTGGCTACGGAACGGCCATCAACGAAGCCGAGGCAGGCGTGAGCGCCGTGGCAGCAGCGGTACGCATCCATGCCGACGGACCTGGCGTTGGCACCGTCAGCGTTGCAGGCCCCAGCGTCCGCATGACTCCTGAGCGCATTCAAGCACTGGGTCCCATTGTTCGCGCCTATGCGGCCAGGCTGGGTGAAATCTGGCCTCTACGCCACAAGCCCGGCATACCGAGGATTCGGGCGTGAGGTCTGCTGAAGCAGCGCTTGCTCTCCAGAAATCTCTGACAACGCAACGCCACGGCATTGCCTTTGCCGTTGCCACGGCGCTGCTGTTTTCTTTCAGCGATGCATTGATCAAGCAGCTGGTGGTGATGGCGCCCTTTGTGTTTGTGCTTTGGCTTCGCTATTTGTTCCAACTCGGTCTGATGTCGGCTTGGCTGCTTGTTCGGGGCGGTACAAATCGGCCAACGGGCCAATGGCAACTTCACCTTTTGCGCTGCAGCCTTTTGGCCGTCAGTTCCATCAGCGGCTACCTGGCGCTGAGGCACGTTCCGCTGGCCGAATACACCGCGCTGATGATGCTGACGCCCGTGGTTTCTGTGGTGCTGGGGCGCGTGGTGCTCAAAGAGCACGTGTCCGCGCCGCAGTGGGTCTGCGTTTTACTCGGAGCCCTTGGCATGCTGGCAGTGTTACGGCCCGGGCTTTCCGGCTGGACTTCTGAGGCCTGGCTGGCCGTGGCCAGTGCCTTCGCCTACGCGGCTTTCCAAATGACCTCGCGCAAACTGATGGCAGTGGCCGACATCGTGGTTTCTAACTTGATAACTGCAGCGTTCATCGTCGGTGTGGCCGGCCTTGCCTTGCTCGTGTGGCCGCTTGACTGGCCGGAAGTCTGGCGTCAGCTAGGCGCCCTCTGGTGGGCCAAGTTTGGCTTGATGTGCTTGATCGCCACCGGTGGCCAGTTAAGCCTAACTGCGACCCTGCAAAAAAGCTCGTTGTCGGTTGCTGCGCCGTTTGCGTACTTGCAGATAGTTTTCGCCGCGGTCATCGGGCTCGTTTTCTTTGACCACTGGCCTGACCACACCACACTTTTCGGCACCGCCCTCATCGCTTTCTCTGGGATCGGATCGGCTTTGCTTAACGGACAGGCATCCGCACCACCTCAGCGTTGATCCGCTCGCGCTGAATTGCGTCATCCTCGTGAATACGGGGGTTCATGACCCTGCCTACCCGACGGCTTTCAGCGCTTGACGAAGCGCACAATCATCTCGACGATGTTGCTGCGTCGCAGGGCGCGGGCGGCATCGGCCGCCGGGTCGTGTTTGAATATCAGCCCGAAGGTGTGCTGATTGGAGACGTTGAAAAACGTCAGCGCCGAGATCGAGGCGTGGATGTCGATCGCGTCCAGTCCGGCGCGGAACAGGCCCTGGGCCACACCGCGGTCGTACAGCTGGCGGATGGCCTCAATGGCCGTGACATTGAGCTCCTGGATGATTTTGCTTTGCGCCAGGTACTCACCGCGCTGCATGTTCTCTGACATAACCAGGCGGATGTAGTCCTGGTTGCCGAAATGATGGTCAAAGGTGAATTCCACCAGGCGGCGCAAAGCCGCTTCCGGTGAGAGGTCGCTCAGTTGCAGATCAGCTTCGATGCTGCGCATGCGCCGGTAGGCCTCCTCCAGCACGGCCAGGTACAGGCCTTCCTTGCTGCCGAAGTAGTAATAGATCATGCGCTTGCTGGTGCGGGTGGCCGCGGCAATCTCGTCGATGCGCGCGCCGCTCAGTCCCTTGTTGGCAAACTCAGCGGTGGCGACTTCCAGAATGCCGGCCATGGTGCGCGCCGGGTCGTTGGTGCGCGTCGGTGTGCGCGCAGCAGGTGCCCCGGTTTTGCGCTTGGCCACCGCAGCACCTCGCTTTGTTGCCGAATGTACTGGTTCGTTCATTTCGCCAGTATAGGGTGCGCCGTGCCCGGTCGCCAGCCGGGCTTAGGGGGGTTTCCCTTCCGGAGTGCTCGCTTTATTTAAGACCGCACTGTCCAGCGCAACAGCAGCGCCTTCATGCGTTTTCCATAGTCGGGGTCCTGAACAAACACATACAGCGTCACCAGCGCGTTGGCCAGTCCCACGCACAAGAACACCTGCGCCATGTCCAGCCCCGCTGTCAGCAGGGCGCCGGCCAGCAGCGCGCTGGCGATCATGAACAGCGCGTTGAGAATATTGTTGGCCGCAATGATGCGGGCGCGGTGCGACGGCGCGGTGCGCCATTGGATCAGCGCGTACAGGGGCACGCTGTAAAGACCGGCCGACAAACTGAGCAGCCCCAGGTCGGCCATCACGCGCCAGTGTGCTGCCTGCTGCAAAAAAGCGGCGGCGTCCATCAGCGCGGACGGCGGCAAAGCGCGCGAGGCGAAATACAGATCCACCGTGAACAGCGACATGCCGATGGCACCCAGGGGCACCAGGCCGAGCTCGACCTGTCTTCGGCCCAGCACTTCGCACAGCAGCGAGCCGATGGCAATACCCACAGAAAAAACCACCAGCAAGAGCGAAGCCACCTGGGCATTGCCGTGCAATATCTCTTTGGCAAAACTTGGGAACTGGCTCAGAAAAACAGCACCGAAAAACCACATCCAACTGATCCCGATCAAGGCTAGAAACACCTTCGGGTCAGCCTTGGCATGCCGCAAATTGCGCCAGGTTTCGCTCAAGGGGTTCCAGTTGATGGTGAGTGCCGGGTCGTTGGCCGGCGCCTCAGGAATGAACTGTGCCGCCAGCCGCCCTGCCAGCGCCAGGGCCAGACAGGCGGCGGCCACATAAGCCGGCCCGTCCCCGGGCCAAGCCACCAACAAACCGCCAGCCACATTGCCCAGCAAGATGGCCACAAAAGTGCCCATCTCGACCATGCCGTTGCCGCCCATCAACTCAGAATCGTGCAGCGCTTGCGGCAGGTAAGCAAACTTGACCGGACCGAACAGCGTTGAGTGCAAGCCCATCAAAAATGTACATGCCAGCAGGAGCGGCACTTGCCAGTTCAGCCATGGGCCGCTGGCCAGCAACCCAGCAGTGGCCAGCAGCATGATGAGCACTTCCAGGCTTTTGACCCGGCGCATCATGCGCGCCTTGTCGTACTTGTCGCTGAGCTGGCCGCTGGTGGCTGAAAACAGCACAA
>CANIDW010000138.1 GCA_947466165.1 Comamonadaceae bacterium
GAACTCGCCAAGTCCTTTGGTGGCACCGATGGACCCAAGTATGTAAACGGTGTGCTCAACGGTCTCGCTCCCCAACTGCGCGCTTTGGAAGTCGAAGCTGACCGCGCCAAAGGCAAAGCGCAGCACTGACCAACGACTGATGATAAAAATCGCCCAGCGCGCGCAACGCATTGAGCCCTTCTATGTGATGGAGGTGGCCAAAGCTGCCTCTGCGCTGGCGGCACAGTTTGCCGGCAGCAGCCGGCCGATGATTTTTTTGAACATCGGCGAGCCTGACTTCAGCGCACCGCCGCTGGTGCAAGAAGCTGCAGCGCGCGCCATCGCGCAAGGCGACACACAGTACACGCAGGCCACCGGCTTGCCGGCGCTGCGAGAAAAAATCAGCGAGTGGTACGCCAGCCGCTTTGGCGTCAATGTCGCACCAAGCCGCATCATCGTCACGGCAGGCGCCTCGGCGGCACTGCACCTGGCTTGCCTGGCCCTGATCGAAGCGGGCGACGAGATCCTGATGCCGGACCCGAGCTATCCCTGCAACCGGCATTTTGTGGGTGCTGCAGAGGGCCGCTCCACCTTGATACCGACCACGGCGGCTGAACGCTTTCAGCTCACTGCTGACAAGGTTGCCGCCGCCTGGGGCGCGCAGACACGCGGCGTGCTGCTGGCCTCGCCTTCGAATCCAACCGGCACCTCAATAGCGCCCGACGAATTGCAGCGCCTGCACAGCCTGGTGCACAGCCGCGGCGGCATCACGCTCATGGACGAGATTTACCTGGGCCTGAGCTACGAAGAACGCTTTGGCCAGACGGCGCTGGCCATGCCCGGAGAGCTGGGCCGGAGCATCATCAGCGTCAACAGTTTTTCCAAGTACTTCAATATGACGGGCTGGCGACTCGGCTGGCTGGTGGTGCCCGAGGCGCTGGCCCCGGTGATCGAGCGCATGGCGCAAAATCTTTTCATCTGCCCGAGCACGGTGGCGCAACATGCGGCGCTGGCCTGTTTTGAACCCGAGAGCCTGGCCGAGTATGAACGCCGCCGCGCCGAGTTCAAAGCCAGGCGCGACTACTTCATTCCGGAACTCAACCGCCTGGGCTTGACAGTGCCTGTGATGCCTGACGGCGCTTTTTACGCCTACGCCGATTGCAGCGACGCCGTACAGAAACTGGGACTGCGCAGCGGTCAGCCGGACGGCACCGGCGGCAGCTGGGACTTTGCTTTTGAACTCATGCAGCGTGCGCACCTGGCTGTGGCGCCAGGCCGCGACTTCGGCCAGGCTGCGCCGGCCAAGTACATCCGGTTTTCAACTGCCAGCTCAATGATGCATCTGCAAGAAGCCGTAGCACGCCTGGAGGCGATTCTTGGCTAAGCCGGCGCTTCCCCCTTTCAGCTGGACGCTGAGAATTTACTGGGAAGACACAGACGCCGGCGGCATCGTTTTTTATGCCAACTACCTGAAATTTTTTGAGCGTGCGCGCACCGAGTGGTTGCGCTCGCTGGGCATTGAGCAGCAGGCTTTGCGCGCGCAAAGCGGCGGCATGTTCATCGTCAGTCAAACCCAGGTGCGTCACTTGTTACCATGTCGACTGGACGATGAAATCATCGTGACTGCCGGGCTGCTTGAGAGCGGGCGCGCCTCCATGACGATACAGCAGCAGGCTTTTTTGAAAACGCCTGGCCAGCCGCAATTGCTGGCCGAAGCCAGCATCCGCATCGGCTGGGTCAACGCCACCAGCCTCAAACCCGCACGCTTACCTGCTTCTATTTTGGACAGTCTGGAGAACCGCTCATGAACCAAGATCTTTCAATCATCCATCTCATCCTCAACGCCAGCTGGGTGGTGCAAGCCGTGGTTGCGCTGCTGGTGGCTATCTCGATAGCCAGCTGGGCCGCCATCTTCCGCAAAATCGTGGCACTGCGCCGCGTGGCAGCGCTCAACGACGAGTTTGACCGCGACTTCTGGTCGGGCACCAGCCTCAACGAGTTGTTTGCCGCCGCCACGCAAAACGCCCGCGGCACCGGCCCGATGGAACGCATTTTTGCCAGCGGCATGCGGGAGTTTCAAAAATTGCGTGAACGCCGTGTGCTGGACACCGGCGCCTTGCTCGACGGCGCGCGCCGCGCCATGCGTGCCAGCTACCAGCGAGAGCTCGACAGTATTGAATCCAACCTGTCTTTTCTGGCGACTGTCGGCTCTGTCTCGCCTTACATCGGGCTCTTCGGCACCGTCTGGGGGATCATGCACGCCTTCACCGGCCTGGCTGCACTCGAGCAAGTCACGCTGGCCAGTGTGGCGCCCGGGATTGCCGAAGCCCTGGTGGCCACGGCCATCGCCCTGTTCGCCGCCATACCGGCCGTGGTCGCCTACAACCGGTTTGCGCACGACATTGACCGCGTGGCCAACAAGCTCGAGACCTTCATCGAAGAGTTCTCCAACATCCTGCAGCGCAACCTGGGCGCGCAGTCAGCCTCCGGCCACTGAACCGCCCGCGCCTTCAAGGAGCCCGACACATGCCAGCAGTCAACTCACGCGGCCGCGGCCGCCGCACCATCAGCGAAATCAACATGGTGCCCTTCATCGACGTGATGCTGGTGCTGCTCATCATCTTCATGGTGACTGCGCCGCTGATCACGCCGAGCGTGATTGCCCTGCCCCGCGTCGGTAAAGCGCCGGGCCAGCCGCCCAAACCCATCGAAGTGCTGATCGACAAAAACAAGGTCATCCAGATCAAGGTGGATGGCACGCCTGTCACCACCCAGCTCAGCGAGGTCGGCAACAGCGTCAAGCGCCTGCAACCGGCCGTGCCGCAAGGCGAGCAGCCATCGCCCGTGGTGATCAGCGCTGACAAATCCATTCCCTATGAAACCGTGGTCGATGTCATGGATGCGCTGCAACGCGCCGGTGTTTTGCGAGTAGGCCTGTCGGTGCAAAGCGGCAAAAAGTAAAAGCACCTGAACCAGATGCCCATTGTCGATGACCGTTCAGACCTAGCGCCCCGCGCCGAACCGGGTGCGCTGCGCGCGTTCAGCCTGGCCATGCTGGTGCATTTGTTGCTGCTGACCGCGCTGACCTGGGGCGTGAGTTGGAAAAGCAAAGACCTGTCCCTGAGTTTCGAAGCCGAACTCTGGTCCGCCTTGCCGCAGGAAGCCGCACCGCCACTGGAGGCACCCCCGACGCCGCCCGCGCCGGTAGCGCCACCCGTACCCCCGCCACCAGCGCCACCGCCCAAGGCTGAAGCCGTACCCGATGCAGACATTGCCATTGAGCGCGAAAAAAAACGCCTGGCCGACGAGAAAAAGAAAGCCCAAGCCCTGACCGAAAAAGCTGAAAAAGCCAAAAAAATAGAAGAGGCCAAAAAACTCGCTGAAGCCAAAGCGGCCAACGAAGCGAAAGCTGAAGCCAAAAAACTGGCTGCTCAAAAAGAGCAACTGACCAAAAAAGAAGCTGCGCTGGAGGCCAAACAACGCAAAGAAAACATGGACCGTATCAACGCGCAGCTCGGTGCCACCGGCGCGGAAGACGCCAAGGGCTCAGCCCAGAAAGCCAGCGGCCCATCGGCCAGTTACGGCAGCAAGGTACGCGCCAAGGTCAAACCCAACATCGTCTTCACTGAAGACATTGCGGGCAACCCTGTCGCCGAAGTGGAAGTGCGCACCACGCCGGGCGGCAGCATCACCAGCCAGCGTCTGGTCAAATCCAGCGGCAACAAGGCTTGGGATGATGCCGTGATCAAGGCCATCATCCGTACAGAAACCATGCCGCGTGACACCGACGGCCGGGTGCCGACACCACTGATCATCGAGTTCCGGCCTAAGGACTGAGGCTTAACTGATCCGTCATCCTCGCGCATGCGGGGATCCATGGAATGCGGGGATGGATTCCTGCCTGCGCAGGAATGACGAAAGGGCGCAGGAATGACGAAAGGGCGCTGGGGTTGACAGATGGGCGTTGGGGTTGACAGATGGGGCTGGGTTGATGGCTTACTCGTACACCACTTGTACCAAGCCGCGGTCCGCTTGCGCCATCCAACTGGCCAGGGCGGCATCACTGGGGTAAAACCTGGCGGCTTCGCCCAGTTGCAGCTCTGCGCTGGCGCCTTGGCGGCGCAGGCTCAGACGCACAGACAGGCCGCGCACCTGTTCGCCCTGCTCGCTGTTTTGGCGCCGGGGCGGAAAGTCTTTGACCAAGCGCGCCACGTCCGGCGCGCTGCCATTGACGGCCACACGCAGGTATTTGCCGAAGCGGCAGCGGGCTTCTTCAAGGTCCCAGACTTGCGTGACCTTGAGGCGAAAGCCGCCGGCAAAACGATCGGGTTGCAAACTGGCTTGCACGATCACCAGCTCGTCGTCCTGGAGCTGGTTTCGGTGTGCATTGAGCACCGCCTCGTCGGCAGTGGCTTCTATCACTGCCGTTTTGTCATCGAGTTTGAACAACGCGAGTTTGCCGCGCTGGCCGTTGATGACGCGCAAGTCGGTGACGATGGCAGCGATCAGCTGCGGCTCACGCGAATCGATCAGGTCTTCAATCTTGCGTTTGGCAAACTGGCGCACTTCGAGCTCGACCTCGTCAAACAAATGGCCCGAGAGGTAAAAGCCGATGGCTGTTTTCTCATGCGTCAACCGCGTTTTAACGCCCCAGGGCATGGCCTCGACCAGCGGCGGCTCTTGCGTGCTGGCGGCGTGCGAGTCGCTCATGTCAAACAGACCGCCCTGGTTGGCATTGGCCTGGGTGGCGGCCGAGAACTCAAAGGCGCGGTCGACCGAACCAAGCAGTTCGGCGCGGTTCAGGTGCAGGTTGTCAAAAGCGCCGGCCTTGATGAGAGCCTCCACCGTGCGCTTATTGAGCTTGGACTTGTCCACGCGCACGCAAAAGTCATACAGCGAAGTAAACAAGCCGCCTACTTCGCGCGCCGCAACCATAGCCGCAATGGCTTGCTGGCCGGTGCCCTTGATGGCGCCCAGGCCGTAGCGGATGCTCTTGTCGGTGATGGGCTCGAAGCGGTAGTTGCCGCGGTTCACGTCCGGCGACTCAAAGCTGAGGCCCATTTTGACGGCGTCACCGAACAAGATCTTGAGCTTGTCAGTGTCGTCCATCTCCACCGTCATGTTGGCGCAGAAAAACTCCGCCGTGTAATGCACCTTGAGCCAGGCCGTGTGGTAAGCCAGCAGCGAGTAGGCTGCGGCGTGCGACTTGTTGAAGCCATAGCCGGCAAAGCGCTCCATCAAGTCAAAGATTTCATCGGCCTTGACTTCATTGATCGCGTTCTTGGCCGCACCGTCGCGA
>CANIDW010000139.1 GCA_947466165.1 Comamonadaceae bacterium
ACCCACACGCCGATCAACAGCAGCATCGGTCCCCAGCTGACCAGCAAGGTCATGAGGAAAGAGCTTTCTTCGCGTGGCTTGACGTCGAACTTAACGTCATTGGCAATCAGGTCGCCGACCAGACCACGGTCCAGGTAGGTGGCGGTGGTGCGGATGCGTCGGTCATCAGTGGTGACAGCAACGATTTCAGTGCCGCCCTGACCTTCCGCAATGGTGGCTGACTTGATACGCTTGCCTCGCACTTCCTCCAGGAAGTCGGAATAGCCCAGGTAGTTGGCGCTGGCGCCGGAGCGAGTGTCAAACTGCTTGAACACGGTGAACAAGACCATGCCAATCATCAACCAGACCGCAATTTTTGAAAACCACTGATTATTCAAGGAAGACTCCGTTGTAGGTACAAAAGCGCAGATGCGCCTGATTTTAGAGCTTTCAAGAGCAACAGCCTGAGCATACCAAGGCTTCAGCCACGCCGCAGAAGCGGTTTTTAGGCCAATTTAAGGGTTAACACCGTCGCGAAAAGGCCTTTCAGGGTGGGTTTTTCAGGCCCATACCGACCAGGAATGTCTCTGAAGAACCGGGCCTGGAGGCCTTCGGTTTGATGGGCTTGACCACCTTGAAGACCGACTTAAAGAGCTTGACCAGGTCGCTGTAACCGCTGCCATGGAACAGCTTAACCACCAGCGCGCCATCGCTCTTGATGTGTTTTTGCGCAAATTCAAGGGCCAACTCCACCAGGTGCGTGATGCGGGCGGCATCGGCGGTTTCGATACCCGACAGGTTAGGCGCCATGTCCGAGACCACCACATCGACCTTGCGGCCCGGGTCCAGCGCGGCCTCGAGTTGCGCCAGCACCTCGGCTTCGCGAAAGTCGCCCTGAATAAACACCACCCCTTCGACCGGGTCCATGGGCAGCAAGTCCAGCGCAATGATGCGGCCGTTGAGCTCACCCACCGCAGCGCCCACCGGCGACAAGCGCCGCCGCACGTACTGGCTCCAGGCGCCCGGCGTGCTGCCCAGGTCCACCACGGTGTAGCCCGGTTTGATCAGACCCAGGCTCTCGTCAATTTCCTTGAGTTTGTAGGCGGCACGTGCGCGGTAACCCTCGGACTTGGCCAGTTTCACGTAGGTGTCGTTGACATGGTCGTTCAACCAGGCCTTGTTCACCTTTTTGCTTTGCGTCTTAACTTTCATAAGCCCCATTGTCCCCCGCCGGGGCCTGGCGGGCGTATGCGTCGATAATTGCAGCATGGCCCAAATAATCCTCACCCCTGCCCAGCGCAAAGATCACCGCGCCGAAGCGCATCACCTCAACCCCGTGGTCATGATCGGCTCTGACGGCCTGACAGACGCCGTCAAGAAAGAAACCGACGCTGCACTCAAGGCCCACGGCCTCATCAAGATTCGCGTGCTGTCGGACGACCGCACCGGGCGTGACAGCATTTTTCACACCCTGGCAGACGAACTGAACGCCGCCCCCATACAGCACATCGGCAAGCTCTTGCTGCTCTGGCGTCCCGCTGTGCCCAAAGAAAAGAAGGTCAGCGAAGACCGCATGGCCGGCCCGCGTGATGTCAAAGTACTCAAGAACAGCAGCCGCTACGGCCAGCGTCCCGAGGTCAAAACCCTGCGGGTGCTCGGCAACCAGCGCCTGACCCCGGGGGGCAGCGTCAAGCGGGCCAAAAAACCCAAACAGCGCAGCCTCAAAAAATCAGCACAGGACTGAATCTGCACACTTTTTTAGCGCAACATCCCAGCTCAGACGCCATGACCAACCCCTTGCTTGCCACCGCCCCGCTGCCCCTGTTTGACCAAATCAAGCCCGAGCATGTCAGCGCCGCCATGGATGAACTGCTGGCCCGTGCCGAAGCGGCTTTGAGCGAAGTCACCCAGGCCGGTTTCCCGGCCAGCTGGACCGGCATCTCGCGGGTGCTGGACGTCGCCACCGAAAACCTCAGCCGCGCCTGGGGCGCCGTCAGCCACCTCAACAGCGTGGCCGACACACCTGAACTGCGTGTCGCCTACAACGCCGCCCTGCCGCGTGTCACTGAGTTCTGGACCCGGCTGGGCGCCGACGAGCGCCTGTACGCCAAGTACAAAGCCATTGAAATCAGCAGCCTGAACGCCGAGCAGCGCCAGGCTCATAAAAACGCCGTGCGCAACTTTGTGCTGTCGGGCGCCGAGTTGCAAGGCCAAGACCGCGTGCGCTTTGCCGAGATTCAAGAGCGCCAGGCGGAGTTGAGCCAAAAATTCAGCGAAAACGCCTTGGACGCCACCGAAGCCTTTGCCTACTACGCGCAACTTGCCGACCTGGACGGCGTGCCGCAGGACGTCATTGATGCCGCCCTGAGCCAGGCCCTGGCCGAAAGTCAAAGCGGCTACAAGCTCACGCTGAAAATGCCCAGCTACCTGCCCGTGATGCAATTTGCCCGCAGCAGCGCCCTGCGTGAAACGCTTTACCGCGCTTACAACACCCGCGCCAGCGACCAGTCAAATCATGAGCACAGCCAGTTTGACAACAGCGCCATCATGGCGGAGATACTGGCCTTGCGACTCGAAGAATCGCGCCTGCTGGGTTATCAGAACTTTGGCGAGGTGTCGGTGGTGGCCAAGATGGCCGACTCGCCCGAACAGGTGATCAGCTTCTTGCGTGACTTGGCCCGCCGTGCCCGACCGTATGCCGAAAAAGACGTGGCCGACCTGCGCGCCTTTGCCGCCGAGCACCTGAAGCTGAGCAACCCGCAACCCTGGGACTACGCCTACATCGGCGAAAAACTCAAAGAAGCGCGTTACGCCTTCAGCGAGCAGGAAGTCAAACAGTACTTCACCGCCCCCAAAGTGCTGGAAGGGCTTTTCAAGATTGTTGAAACCCTGTTTGACGTGCACCTGGCCAAAGACACAGCGCCGGTGTGGAAGCCTGAGGTGCTGTTTTACCGCATTGAGCGCGCCGGCCAGTTGATCGGCCAGTTCTACCTGGACCAACCGGCCCGCACCGGCAAACGCGGCGGCGCCTGGATGGACGACGTGCGCGCCCGCTGGCTGCGCCCCGACACCGGCCAGTTGCAAACCCCGGTGGCGCACCTGGTCTGCAACTTCGCCGAAGGCGTGGCCGGCAAGCCCGCCCTGCTCACTCACGACGACGTGACCACCCTGTTCCATGAGTTCGGCCACGGCCTGCACCACATGCTCACGCAGGTCAACGAGCGCGATGTCTCGGGCATCAGCGGTGTGGAGTGGGACGCCGTCGAGCTGCCCAGCCAGTTCATGGAAAACTTCTGCTGGGAGTGGGACGTGCTCAAGCACATGACCGCCCATGTAGACACCGGCGAGCCACTGCCGCGAGCGCTGTTTGACAAAATGACAGCCGCCAAAAACTTCCAGAGCGGCATGCAGACGCTGCGCCAGGTTGAGTTCTCACTGTTTGACATGTTGCTGCACACGCAAGGCGAGGGCAGCAAAGACGTCATGGCGTTGTTGGCCGAAGTGCGCGCTGAAGTGGCGGTCATCCAGGCCCCGCCATACAGCCGCCCGGCGCACACCTTCAGCCACATCTTTTCCGGCGGTTACGCCGCCGGTTACTACAGCTACAAATGGGCAGAGGTGCTGTCAGCCGACGCCTACGCTGCGTTTGAAGAATCTTCCAGCGGCGCTGCGGCCAATGTCGAAACCGGCCGCAAATACCGCGAAGCCATCCTGGAAGCCGGCGGCAGCCGCCCCGCCATGGAGTCCTTCAAGGCTTTTCGCGGCCGCGAGCCGAGCATTGATGCCTTGATGCGGCATCAGGGCATGGCTTGAAGCCAGGGGATGGATCCCCGCATGCGCGAGGATGACGGATCTGCAGTGTCATTCCTGCCTCACTCGTCATTCCTGCCTCACTCGTCATTCCTGCCTCACTCGTCATTCCTGCGTAGGCAGGAATCCATCCCATCCCATCCCCGCCCCCGCTCCATCCCCTACTGGCGCATCCAGCCCAGCCCGGCGCTGGTGCCGCCCGGCTGACCGCCTTTCAGTGGGCGGTATTCGCAGCCCACCCAGCCTTGCCAGCCACAGGCGGCTGAGACTTCGTCGATCACCTTGAACACATACGCGTAGTTCAGCTCGCCGATGTCGGGTTCGTGGCGCTCGGGCACGCCGGCGATCTGGAAGTGACCGACCCGGCCGGTGGGCAGGTACTGGCGGATTTTCATGGCCACGTCGCCTTCAACAATCTGGCAGTGGTACAGGTCCATCTGCACCTTCAAATTAGGCGCGCCGACTGCCGCCACCACCTCATGGGCGTGGTCTTGCCGGTTGAGAAAAAACCCGGGCACGTCGCGCGTGTTGATCGGCTCGATCAGCACGTCGCGCCCACGGCTAGCGGCCTGCGCGGCGGCCCAGCGCAAATTGGCCACGTAGAGCGGTTGCAATTCTTCACGCGTCTGATCATCCGGCACCAGGCCGGCCATGAGGTGAATGCGCGGGCAGTCGAGTGCGTCGGCATAGTCCAGCGCCATCTGCACGCCAATGCGGAACTCAGCCTCACGTCCGGCCACCGCCGCCGTGCCGCGCACACCGGCTTTGTCCCAGGCGTGCGCAATGCTGTCGGCATCCGTCCCACCCGCCGGCGCATTAAACAGCACTTGCTGCAAACCATTGCCCTGGAGGCGTGCCGCCAGTTCTTGCGGGCGCCAGGCGTAGGGAAAGAGGTACTCAACGGCCTCGAAACCGTCTTTGGCCGCCGCTTCAAAGCGCTCCAGAAAAGGCAGCTCGGGGTACATCAAAGAAAGATTGGCGGCAAATTGGGGCATGGCGTGGGCTGAATAAAAAATTAAAAGGTGGCTAAGTAGCGCTTGAAGGTCTTACCAGCGGGCGCCGAAGGTCTGTCGCAATTCTTCAATGTGCGCTTCGCTCAAAGTCTCAGGCGCCGCCGGGCCGGCCAGCAACAGTTTGGCGGTTTCTTCCAGTTCTTCAAGCGTGGCCATCGCCGCGGCCGGGCTGTCGTGCCAAACATTGGGGCCCAGGCGGTCCAGCATCACGGCGCGTATCGGTGTGCCCTGCCGGCCGTAGCGGACAATGGTCTGGCTGACCAACTCTGCAGCTGCCGGGTCGCCGGGGCGGTGGTAGGCGATGCGCGGCACGTGCCCGACCTTCATGACGAAGTACGGCGTGAGCGCCGGCAGCAGTTCCAGGGCCGCTTTGTAGGTGTGTTGCAAGCTCAGGGCCACGCAATGCGTGCTGTGGGTGTGAATGACGCAGGCCGTGGCCGCATCAAAAGTCTGTG
>CANIDW010000140.1 GCA_947466165.1 Comamonadaceae bacterium
CCATGCTCGATCAGATTGAGCGTTTGAATCCTGACGACGTCCAAGGCTTCAAAGATTTGATGAAGGCCTCTGAAAAATGCTTCCAGCTGGGCTTTATCGAGCTGGGCATGGTGCCTTTTGAGACCCTCGGCGATGTCATCAAAGCCATGCCCAATCTGGCGCGCATGCAAGCCTGGCGCTCGATTTACAGCATGGTCGCCAAGTACATCAAGCATCCCAAGCTGCGCATCGTCATGAGTTTTCACCCCCTCCTCATTGGCGGGAATCCTTACTCAGTCACTTGTGTTTACGCGCTGATTCACTCGCTGGAGCGTCGCTGGGGGGTTCACTCGGCCATGGGCGGCACGGGCGCGATTGTGAGCGAGCTGGTCAAACTGCTGGATGAACGCGGCGTCAAAATTCACTACAACAGCCCCGTGACCCGCATCCGCGTTGAAGGCGGCCAGGCGCGCGGCGTTGAACTTGCCAGCGGTCAGTACATACCCGCAGACATTGTGGTGAGCAATGCAGATGCGGCTTGGACGTATCGCCACCTGATTGAGCCGCAACACCGCAAGCACTGGACCGACAAACGCATTGCCAAAGGTAAATATTCATCTGGCTTGTTTGTCTGGTATTTCGGAACCAACCGCCGGTACGAAGACGTTCCTCACCACATGATGGTTTTAGGCCCCCGCTACAAAGGTCTGCTGCAGGATATTTTTAAAAACCATACGCTCTCCAAAGACTTCAGTTTGTATCTGTACCGCCCTACGGCGACAGATCCTTCGCTGGCACCTGAGGGCTGCGACAGTTTTTATGTGCTTTCTGTGGTGCCCAATCTCAGCAGTCAAACCGATTGGCCGGCAGTCACTGAGCAGTACCGCGATGCCATCGCCACCGTGCTGGAAGAAAGCGTGCTGCCCGATCTCAAGCAGCATGTGGTTTCGTCGAAGGTGACAACGCCGCAAGATTTCCAAGACCGTTTATGGTCTTACAAAGGTGCGGGTTTTGGCCTGGAGCCCATCCTGGTGCAAAGTGCCTGGTTCAGACCGCATAACAAATGCCAAGACGTGAAGAGTCTTTTTATGGTGGGTGCCAGCAGCCAGCCCGGTGCCGGCGTGCCCAGTGTCTTGATGTCCGCAAAAATGCTCGAACAGGTGGTACCTGATGTCAAATCCTTCGCTTGATACAAGCCTTTCTCAAGACCTCCATGCAAATCCACATCCTGTGGATTTGAGTTATGACTTGGAGGCTTGCACTGAACTGATGCGCGGCGGCTCCAAATCTTTTTTTGCAGCTTCCAAACTGTTGCCGGCTCGACTGCGTCCACCCGCCATTGCTTTGTATGCTTTTTGCCGCTTGGCTGACGATGCCATCGATACCGGTTCAGACCCCATGGTGGCCATGCAAGACTTGCATTCGCGCTTAGAGGCTATTTACGCAGGGCGCCCCGGCCCCCAAGACGCCGACAGGGCTTTGACATTGGTGGTGCATCGCTATGGCATTCCCAGTGGTTTGCTGGAAGCCCTGCTGGACGGGTTTTTGTGGGACTCTCAGGGCCGGCGCTACGAGACCCTGGCCGACGTGGAAGCCTACGGTGCAAGGGTGGCGGGCACGGTGGGTGCCATGATGTCGCTCATCATGGGCGCGTCCACTGACACGGCCATAGCCCGCGCCAGCGAACTGGGTGTGGCCATGCAACTGACCAATATTGCGCGTGATATTGGTGAAGACGCGCGAAATGGCCGCTTGTACATTCCGCGTGCCTGGTTCCGTGAGATTGGCATGGATGCAGATGCCTGGTTGGCCAATCCTGTCTTTGATTCCCGCATTGCAGGCTTTACGCAGCGTTTGCTGTTGCGTGCAGATGCTCTTTACCGGCGTGGCGAGTTCGGGTTGTCTGAATTGAGCTGGGACTGCCGGCCCGCCATTCAAGCGGCCCGCTTGGTTTACGCCGAGATAGGCAAACAACTGGAGCGCGAAGGACTTAACTCTGTGAACCGCCGGACCGTTGTGTCTACGCGCCGCAAACTTGCTCTGATTGCCAGGGCTGCCTCGGTCGCATTCATGGTGCCTGCAGCGCCTGCCGTCGCACTGAGCCCCGTGCCGGCCATTCATTACCTGGTCGACATTGTCAGCAAAGAGCGAGACCCCTCTGAGCCCGTCAAACTCTGGACTGTCCCGTCCCGCAGTTTTGATGAGCGTGTGGAGTGGATGGTGGATTTGTTCGGCAAACTGGAACAGCGGGAAAGAACCGTTCGCTAGGGTCTTCGTTTTGCTGAAAATCTTCGAAGTTTTGGTTTTGCTGGGCGCCGGCGTTTTATTTTTTTGGTGGCAGTTCGACGACTTACGCCGTGCCAGGGAAAGCAGCCGCCAGAAAAATAAGCTTGACTCCAAGTCTCAGAAAGACCTCGATGGGGCCTGATCTGAAAGTCATTCACCTGGTGAGCGCTTGCCTTTTTTTGGGCAATGTGATTGTCAGTGGTGTTTGGGCCTTGCTGGCTGAGCGCACCCGTGACCACGCCATTATCCAATTCAGCAATCGATTAGTCCTGATCACCGATCTCATGTTCACCCTGGTGGGCGCCATCGGTGTGGTGTGGACAGGGCACGCCATGGCACAAAATTACGGCGGTGAAGCCGGTCATCCGTGGATTCAATGGTCTTATGCCTTACTTACATTCTCCGGCTTGATATGGCTGTTTGTGCTGGTGCCCATTCAATTAAAGCAGCGTGCCTTGCTGCGCAACAGTAGCGTCGTCTGCGAAAAATACTGGCGCCTTTCGCAGGTATGGAAAATTGCCGGCGCTATTGCAACCTTGCTGCCTTTGCCGATCGTTTACCTCATGGTCACCAAGTCGGTCTGACCGCCCAGCGCACATGAGTCCGGCAAAGCGCCCTGCTTCGACAGCCTTGCCACTTACCTCCCGTATCGTTTTGATCACTGGCGCAGCCTCTGGCATTGGTGCTGCTACGGCCCTGGAAGTTGTGGCCCAAGGCGGCACACCTGTGCTCGTGGATTGTGACGAAGAGCCGCTGGCGCACATGGCGCAGCGCTGTGGGCCTGACACTCTTTATCAGACTGCAGATGTGTCTGATCTTTTGACGATGCAAGCCGTGGTTGAAAAAACACTGGCGGTGCACGGCCGCATTGATATTGTTTTTGCCAATGCCGGGGTTGCCGCATTTGGTCCGTTGGCACATGTCGATCCGGGAGCCTGGAAGCGCTGCATGGAAGTCAATGTCTTTGGTGTTTTCAATACCGTGCGCTCAGCACTGGCAGCATTGATGCAGCAGCATGGCTATGTCTTGATCAATGCCTCGGTGTCCTCATTTGCCCACCCGCCCATGATGTCGGCTTATGCGGGCAGCAAATCGGCGGTGGAGGCTATGGCCAACTCCTGGCGTATCGAGTTGGCAGCGCACAGGGTTGCTGTGGGTGTGTTGCACGCCGGTTGGGTACGCACGCCCTTGGTGAGCGAAGGCGCTTTGCACCCGGGCTTTGTGCGTTTACGCGCCACCATGCCCGGCCCCTTGAACCGTGAAACATCACCGGAAGAAACAGCCCGCGTCATTGTGCGCGCCATGGTGAAACGGCAGCCCAGAGTATGGCTGCCGGGGTGGATGCGCATTTTGTTTGCACTGCGTGCTTTATTGCACATGCCATTTGCAGAGCGTGAGCTGCTGCGTGCCGCCCCTGAAATAGAAGCCATGTACCTGGAGGGTTTGCACGCAGAGGGGGCCTTGGCCTCGAGCTTCGGGCCGAGAGAGCGTGAGCGCACATTGCGCCGTTCGCAGCAAACCGGCCGCTGAGTTCATGCGCGTCTGGGCATGCGCCAGGGCAACATCATGCGTACAGGCAAGGAAACCACTCTTGGAATGTCCAGCGACTCATGCACGGCAGTGACCTTCTCACCCAATAGATCCGTGCGCAGCAATGAACGCACATAAAACGGCGTGTCTTCCAGGGTGGCGAGGATTTCAGGGCTGCTTTCTGATTCAGAACACATGCTGCGTGCAATTCTCCAGCCGGAAGCCGGCAGGTGATGACGCTTTGGTGCTGTGAATGCCGCGTGGTTGCCATCCGGAGAAAAGCGCTGCGCCACCACGCGGCCGGGACCTTGTTTGGGCCTGACGTCGTAAACCACACTGGTGTCACCATTGGCCATTTCGGCGCGCGCCCAATCCCAATCCTTGAAACCATGGTCTACAGGCTCATCGCCTTCGTTAGAGTCAAGGTAGGCATGGCCCTGCCATTGCAGTCCGGGGCTGCTCATCTCAACTTCAACGCGCGAACAAGGGGCGATGGGTCCCCAGCGGTGCCGGCCCATGTTGTCCAAGGGCGTGACAAATTGACACAGGCCCGCAGGCCGCACAGTCACACGACCCCGCACCCGCATGGGCCAAGGCACGTTGATCTCATCAATATCAATGGTCAAAGCTTGACCATCCCAGCGTAAACAGCTGGGGCCGATTTTGAAGTGGTTTGCGCTGCGCTCTGTGTGCGAGCGACCCCGCTCGGTCATGGTCCAGCGCTTGCCTGATTTGCCATAGAGTGCAACATTCAAGGCACAGAAATTGTCCGGATCAGCAAGGCCACCTCCCTTGTGACGAGCCCATGCGTAATAAGGTGAAAACACACTGCCGACGAAAGCGATGATGGTCAGCCCGTGCTGGCCATCGTCGCTCAGGGCATCGACATACCACCAGAGATAACCACCCGGCGGGACTTCCTGGTCAAACCGAGGTCCGCCATCAGCGTCGCGGCCGCCAACCGCCCGGACATGGCCGCCATCGGCACGCCCGGACCCGGATGCACGCTGCCCCCCGCCGTGTACAGGCCCGGTATTTTGCTGCGAGAAGAGTGGCGCGCAAAGGCCGACATCCAGCCGTGGGTCGCTTGTCCATACAGAGCGCCCCCACTGCCCGGGAAGAGTTGCGCAAAGTCCTTGGGCAATGTACGCACCACTTGCTGGGGCGTAGCCTGAATTTCCAGGCCACAGCGACGCATCAGGGCCAGGCTGCTTGTTTCGCACGCTTGTATCTCCTTGGGGTTGAATGAGTGGGTGTCGCCATCGGCTGGCGCATTGACGAGGCACAAAATTCTTTCCAGACCTGGCCGGGCCAGCCCGGTGTCGCTGCGGTCCTGTGCACAAACATACACCGTTCCTTGCGCCGGCAGTCTGCGCTTTTGAAAAATATCATCGAATTCACGTCGATAGTC
>CANIDW010000141.1 GCA_947466165.1 Comamonadaceae bacterium
GCCAAAGACCGGCAAGGTTTCATTGAGGGCCGGATTCAAGAAATTGAAGGCAAGTTATCGGCCGCCCTCATCATTGACCCGCAGTCGGTTGACGCAGATGGCAAGGTTGTTTTCGGCTCCACCGTTGACCTGGAAGACGAAGACACCGGTGACAAGGTGACCTACCAGATCGTCGGAGAAGACGAAGCTGATTTGAAGCAAGGTCTCATCAATATCAGCTCGCCGATAGCGCGTGCATTGATCGGCAAGTCCGAAGGTGAAACCGCAGAAGTTGTGGCGCCAGGCGGGATCAAGCGTTACGAGATCATGGCAGTCAAGTACATCTGATGCCGGCCTTTCAGGCGCGCGCAGCGGTTTTCCTGTCGGCGCTTTGGTGGGGCAGCCTGAGCAGCCTGGGTTTTGTGGTGGTGCCCCTGCTGTTCAAGCACCTGGGCACGCCCGCCGAGGCTGGCGCCATGGCTGCCAAACTCTTTTCTGCGCAAACTTGGGTTTCAGTGGCTTGCACCATGCTGCTGCTGCTGATGTTGAACCGCAAAGACGACAAGCCGACTCAATCCGATGCCGATGCTCGCCAAGTCACGGCCTGGGCCGTGGCTGGTTTGCTGCTGGCTTTGCTGGTCGAGTTCGGTGTCGCGGCTCAAATTGTCAATGCCCGTGCCAGCGGCGGCAACCTGCGTTGGTGGCACGGCTTGGGTAGCGTGATGTACTTGGGACAGTGGATTTGCGCCAGCCTCGCGCTCTGGCGGCTTTCTTCCCGGTACTGAGCCGGCCCCGTTCTGTCAGGCAGCGCTTTCGGCCGCTTCCAGAGTATTGACCAGCAGCATGGTGATGGTCATGGGGCCGACACCGCCCGGCACCGGGGTGATGTAGCCGGCCACTTCTTTCACGCCCGCAAAATCCACGTCGCCGCAGAGCTTGCCTTCTTCGTTGCGGTTCATGCCCACGTCAATCACCACCGCGCACGGCTTGACCATGTCTGCCGTCAGCACATTGCGCTTGCCAACAGCCGCCACAATCACGTCGGCCTGCAAAGTCATGGCTTTGAGGTTGGCGGTGCCGCTGTGGCAAATGGTGACCGTGGCGTTTTGTTGCAGCAGCATCAAGGCCATGGGTTTGCCGACGATGTTGCTGCGCCCGATCACCACGGCATGTTTGCCGCGCAGATCGTAGCCCTTACCGCCGTTGAGCGACTCCAGCATCTTCATACAGCCGTAGGGCGTGCACGGCCAGAAGCCGGGCTGCCCGACCAGCAGCGCGCCGGCACTGGCCACATGAAAACCGTCTACGTCTTTGGCCGGTGAAATGGCTTCAATGACCTTGTGCGCGTCTATGTGCGCTGGCAGCGGCAACTGCACCAGAATGCCGTGGATGGCCGGGTCCTGGTTCAGGGCCTCAACGCGGGCCAGCAGATCGACTTCGCTCAAAGTGGCGGGGTATTGCTCGAGAACCGAGTGCAGACCATTGTCTTGACACGCTTTGACCTTGTTGCGCACATAGACCTGGCTGGCCGGGCTGTCGCCGACCAGAACCACCGCCAGGCCCGGCGTGACGCCTTGGGTGCGCAGGGCGGCAGTACGGCGTGCGACGTCGGCACGAAGCTGGGCTGAAAGTGCGTTGCCGTCAATAAGTTGTGCGGTCATTGTTTGTTTTTAAATTAAAACGCCCGCAGCTTGAAAGCCACGGGCGTTGTGTTGAAGCTGGTCGATGCGACGGCTTTAGTTTTTGGGCGCGGTGGTGGAACCCAAAGCAATTTTCAGTAAATCGGCCACGGTGTTGGCGTTCAGCTTTTCCATGATGTTGGCGCGGTGCGCCTCCACCGTCTTGATGCTGATACCCAGGTCGTCGGCAATTTGCTTGTTGAGCCGGCCGGCCACAATCCGTTCGAGCACTTGAGCCTCACGCGAGGTGAGTTTGGCGAGGAGGGCGTCGCGACTGGCTGAATGTTGGTGTTCTGTGAAGGCGTCTTTGGCCTGGTCCAGCATGCGTTCAACCAGGCTCACCAGCGCATCTTCTTCAAAGGGCTTCTGGATGAAATCCATCGCGCCTTTTTTCATGGCGTTGACCGCCATGGGCACATCGCCGTGACCGGTAATGAAAACGATGGGCAGCGGTGACTTGCGCTCAACCAGCCTGTCTTGTAACTCCAGCCCGGTCATGCCACCCATGCGGATGTCGACAATCAGGCAGGCTACTTCGCGGGGGTCGTAGCGGCTTAAAAAAGTTTCTGCTGAGTCATAGCAACGCACCCGGTAGTCTTTGCCTTCTAGAAGCCACTGCAAGGAATCGCGCACACCTTCGTCGTCATCGACAACGTAAACGGTGCCTTTTTTCGGAATCAAGCTCATGCAAATCCTTTAACCATCAAAGTGTGCTTTTGCCATCTTTGACGCCAGCCGGTTCAGCGGGAGTCAATGAAACAGTCAGCAAGGGATTGACCGGGAGCCAGAAGGTAAACCGGCATCCGACAACCTCTTTGCCATTGTAGAGGTTCTCGGCATCCAATCTGCCCTGGTGAGACTCCACAATACTGCGGCACAACTTCAGGCCAATGCCCATGCCTTCTGCTTTGGTGGAGTAAAAAGCTTCATACAGCCGCGCGCTGACTTCCTCAGAAAGTCCCTTACCGGAATCAACGATGGAGAACTCGACGACGCTCTGCTTCTCGATCTGTTTAGGCACCACCCGGAGCTCTACCGTTCGACGCGAGTTGGGTCGTTTGGCCTGCTCAATGGACTCGGCCGCATTCTTCATCAGGTTGATCAGCACCTGCTCAATCAGGATGGGGTCCACCATGATGTTGGGCAGGCGTGCAGCACTGTAGTGACTCAGGCGCACATGGTGGCGGCGCAATTCAATATCCGCTAGCTCCAGTGCGTTGCTGACCATCGTTGCAACATCCGACATACTCCGGTTGGGTTCGCTGCGTTTGACGAAAGAGCGAATGCGCTGAATGATCTGGCCCGCCCTGTGCGCCTGGCGGCCAGTTTTGTCCAGGGCGACGAGCAGCTCTTCGGTGCTGATTGTTTTGCGCTGGATGCGCGTGACCATGCCATTGCAGTAGTTGTTGATGGCAGTCAGGGGTTGGTTCAACTCATGCGCCACGCTGGAGGCCATTTCCCCCATCGTGATCAGCCGGCTGGCGGACTGTGCACGCTCGGCTTGCAGCGCTGATTGCTCCTCAGCGCGACGTCTGGGCGTGATGTCCGTGGCAATCACCATCTGAGCCAGGCGGCCATCAACCCAGGTGAGGTAGCGTGAGCGCACTTCCAGCCACTTGCCGAGTTCAGGGATGAAAATTTCCGCGTTCTCGGTCTGGGCGGCGGTCAGCGAGTCGGTCGGTAATCCGGCCAATCCATCGACCTCATCCAGTGCGTCGTTGTTGGGGGTGACCGAGGGTACGCCGGCCAGCGCAATCAGGTTCATATGGCCTAAGACATGGGCGCCGAACCAGGCGCGGTACATCTTGTTGGCAAACAGAATTTCCTCGCTGCCCAAGGGCGCCACAGACACCGCCGCATCCAGCCCTTCGAGCACCGTGGTGAAGCGCTCATACGAGTTGGACAATTCTTCCCGGATGCGCTTGGGCTCGGTGATGTCAGTCATCGATGTCATCCAGCCGGCTTGCTGCCCCCGCGGGTCAATCAAGGGCGACACATACATGCGCGCGTCAAAAATGCGGCCGTTCTTGCGCTTGACCCTGACTTCGAAGCCGCCTGGTGTTGAGCGGCCTTTGAGCTCATCTTCCAGTCTCGCGCTTAGCAACTCCCTGTCTTTCTCAGGCCAGTAGGGGAATGGCGCAACCAGGCCCACCAACTCCTGCTCTTCCCAGCCGGTCATCTGGCAAAAGGCCGGGTTCACGTAGGTGATGCGGCCTTGCAAGTCCAGCGCGCGCATACCTGTGAGCATGGAGTTTTCCATGGCGCGTCTGAAATTGGTTTCAGTGATCAAAGCCTCCTGCGCCTGAACGCGACGGCGGGTGTGTCGCCAGGTTCCAAGCAGCATCCACACCGTCAGCACGCTGAGCGCACTGACCAGCCAGAAAAAGCCGCTGCCGATCACACCCAACGAAGCCCGGTAACTTTGAGCGCGTATCAACAGACCGTTGCCTACGGGCGATACAGGGACTTCGTATTCGGGCGCTGCATCTGTCCAGGGCAGCAGTCTGGCGGCTTTGCTGCGCTGCGGCGGCAGTCCTCCGGCAAGCACTTGGCCTTTGTCATCCACCAGAGCCACAGCGTATTTGGCGTTGACTTCGGTTGGAACACCAAATCGAAGCAGGCCTTCTAAGGCGTACTCGCCAACGATGACCCCCACAAAGCGCCCTTGCTCATTCATCGGCACATGCAATTGCAGCGTGCCTGTTTTGTAGCGGGGATCACTCTCCAAAATGATGGGGCGCGAATAAACTGGCTGTTTGATCTCGCGGGCCAGTCCGTAGCTGGCCTCGGTTTCCCCGCTTTTGATTTGATCGCCCACCCCCCGCACTGTTGACGGGCCTGCGCTGGGGGAGGTGTAGGACAGTCTTACCCGGCGGCGGGCGTCAACCCAGCTGACCGCACGCAACTCGGGGTATTGGTTGACCAGCGATTCAGCCTGAGAAATGAATTCTTCAGCCTGGATCTCTGTGCTGGAAACGTCCCTGCCCAGTCGCATCAATTGTTCTTGACGCTCAAGGAGCCGCAGTCTGAGCCGTTGCTGTGCATATTCGACATCGCGACGCACGGCCTCTTGTTCCCGGTCCATTTCTTCGATGCGCAAATAGCCGAAGGCGGCAATCACCGCCGCCAGAAACAAAAATACAGCAAACAAGGGCCCCAAAGTGACAAAACGGTCTTGCCGGGACGGCGTTTGTTTGCGCCACCAGCGTCGCCACCAGCCGAGTGCAAACTTGGTGGCAGGCAGTTGCGCGTTTCTTTGCGCTGGGGTGGAAGTGGTGCTCGGCATCTGAACAATCAGTTTATAGGAGGGCTGGCGCCCGGCCAGTTGATGCGCTTGCTAAATTGACTGGGCGCTTGACATAATTTCTTAATGTGAAATCAATCAGCACTATTTGAAATTAATTAAAAAATATGCCAGAATAAGGCATGCGTCCAAATCCGGTTACAAACCAGATTGGAAAGAGGTTTGATGCGTGAATGCCTACCCGGTAGCTTTCGTCGTTAACAAACCCATCAGAAAAAATTAAATTTTTTAGCA
>CANIDW010000142.1 GCA_947466165.1 Comamonadaceae bacterium
CCACGAATTGAATCGTTTTTTCGTTGCTAGAAGTTTGTGTGTTCATGCGTGCGCACTCCAGTCCAGGACCATCTTGAGACAAGAAATATCACCGAATGCTGTCTCGTAGGCAGCGGTGGCAGATTCAAAGTTTTGAGCATGTGTGATCAAACCTTTGAGAGAAAGCTGTCCCTTGTTGACCAACTGATTGACAGCCAACAAATCAGGGCGCTTCCATTCAGAAGCAATACGCAGCCGGGCTTCGCGCATGAAGGCCGGGGCATAGGTGAACTGCAGGTTTTGCGGGTAAGAGCCCGCCAGCACCACTTCACCGCCAGGGCGAATTCTTTGGATCAATTGATCCAAGATCGCAGCGTTACCGCTGACGTCGTAGATCGCCTGGTAATCGTGGCGTGTATCTTCTTCTGGCCTGATCACTGTGTAGCCATCGCCGCCATGCATCAGCCCGGCTTGGGCTTCCCAAACAGTCGGTGCGGGGCAACCGGCGGCAACGGTGAGCCGGGCCAGTAAACGCCCCATCACGCCGTGGCCGATGATGAGCTCTGGGGGAATGAAAGACTTTTGCTGGCCGCCGCCGGAAACAGCGTGGTAAGCCGTGGCAGCCAAGGCCAGCAAAACGGCGTCTGAACCCAGCGCATTGGAAACCGGCAATATCGCTTGGTCAGACACCACCAAGCGAGAAGCAGCGCCGCCGTACAGACTGCGCACACCGGTAAAGCAATTGGCACCTGGTACAAAAACCGTTTGACCCTCTTTGAGCTTGCTGCCAGCTGCGGCTTTAACCACCTGCCCCACGGATTCGTAACCGGGCACCAAGGGGTACATGCCTTGCAAGGTCTGGATGCTGCCATCCCACAGCATGCGCTCAGTGCCAGTGCTGATACCGCTGAACTGAACAGCCACTTCGACTTGACCTGCCTGCAGCTGTGGCAGCTCTAGGGCCTGCAGCGACATGTGCCCGGGGTCATCAAAAACGACTGCTGTTGATTTCATGGTTGTATTCTTAGGCTTACATACTGAAGTGTCAAATTAGATTGACATTATTTCTTCAAATCTAGGGTAATCACTTAGATTTCAGTCCCAAAAGCAGCTGGGCATGGATGGGCATGGTGTTGTTCACACGCTGTACATCCGCAAAACCGGCCTGGGTCATCAGTCGCATCAACTCCTCCGGCGTTCTCAGGCGGCCTGCGCCCATGGCCAGAAGATAAAAGTGAAAATAAGCATCTGTTTGCGTTGCGCCTGGATTGAACTCAGAACGGGTTTGCGCCATCGGCTCAGCCAAGAGCAGCACGCCGCCAGGTGGCAGTGCTGCGTGAATTTTTTGCAACAACTGCTTGACGACCTCGTCAGGGTGGTCGTGGGCTACGCGCACCAAGGTCACCAAATCTGCGCCTTGCGGCAAGGCATCGTGTAAAAAATTGCCGGGGTGCAGGCTGGCTCTATCGCTCAAACCTTTGGCTTTGAAATTGGCACCGGCCAACTCCAGAACCGGCGGCAAATCAAATAACTTCAACTGCAAGTGCGGCGCATGCACAGCCAGCTCGCTGGTAAAACGGCCTTTGCCGGCACCCACATCCAACACGCAGCGGTGGTCTGCGAATGAATAGGACGACAAGATCTCTTGAACAACAAACCCTTGCGATGCGGCCATCAAATCCGAATAGCGCTGGAATTTTTCGCTGGCCACACGCTCAGCCGCTTGAGCGTCATGCGCATAAGGCCAGTACTCAGCCATGCCACCTTGCCAGGCGTTCTGCAAAAACCCGATGGGATCTTGCATGTCGCAATACAGCAAATGGTTGTGCTCAATCATGGCGCCAATGCCCTCGTGCACCGCCAAAGGAACGCCCAGCGGCCCCAGCCCGAAACGCGATTGGCTGCGGCACTCCAACAGGCCCAGAGAAACGGCAGACAGGAGCAAGCGCTGCAAAACCGGCTCAGGCACTTTCACGCGCTTTGCAATTTGCTGTAAATCTGCAGGCGCCTGATGCAGCTGCTTGAACAAGTCCAAGCGCAAACAACCCAACATGACCTGGGTGTAGACAAAACCGGACATCAGGTCAAACAGTTTTTGCGTACGCCGCCGCACGATCCAGCGCGTCAAGGGGTTCTTCAAGGACCACTGGTACAGGGCGGGGCTGGCGTACAAACGCTCCAGACGCTGCAATAAACGGTCACGCCAGGAGGTGACATCCCGGAACGCATAGGGGACGCTGGTGAGGTCCATGGGCTGTGTCATTGAATGCTTCGGAGGTTTAGCGGGCGGCAGCTGAACGCGTCGCCGGGGCTTTGGCCGGCACCACTGCCGCTGATGGTTTGCGGTAGCCTTCGCTCATGGATTTGGGCACCAAGCGTTCGGACTCCAGCAGCACCAACTGCACCAGCATGTCCCGATGCGTGCAATCAGGAATGGCATCGCCGGCTTGCTTGATCAGCGCGTCAAAGTGGGCGATCGCACCCTCCAGACCCATCGCTTGCGCAGAGCTGGGCCGGTCATTGAGCGTGTCCTGGCCAACCGGTTTACCCAAGCTGGCAATGTCGCCGAGCACGTCACGAATGTCATCGGCCACTTGATAAGCCTCGCCCAGAAACGCGCCCAAGGGCGCCCAGGGCTCGCAGGCGCGGCCACTGGCAATAGCACCCGCACAGGTTGCCGAAACAAACAGTGCACCGGTTTTAGAGCGCTGGTACTGCGCCAAATCAGCAGCTGTTTCGCACTCCCAGGCTTGGCCCGCCACAATGCCTGAGGGCAAACCTACGCCACGCGATAGGTTCTCCATTAAGGTGATGAGTCGTTCGGGGTGCTGACGACCCGACTGCAACAAAACCTGGTACGCCATGACGATCAAACCGTCGCCCGCCAACAAGGCCAAGGGCTCGCTGAAGGCTTTGTGAACGGTGGGGCGTCCACGGCGTACATCGGCGTTGTCAAACGCGGGCATGTCATCGTGCACCAGAGAAGCGCAGTGCATGAGCTCCAAAGCCACCGCGGCCGCATTCGTGAGCTCCGGTGCATCGTCACCGCAAGCAGTGGCCACCGCCATGCACAGCTGGGGGCGGATTCTGGCCCCGCCGGAAAACACGGCGTGCTGCATGGCAGCCTGCAAGCGGGGCGGAGCTCCCACACCGGCGGCCGTTTGAAAGTGTGACTGCAGCGCCGCTTCGGCTCGCTTCAAAAGACTCATGACACCCCCCTTGTTTGAGGAATCCGTCAGACAAAAATGACAGATCTGAGTGTCAATATATCATCACATAAAACAATGTCAATATGGATTGACATCAGCGATCGGCGCGCCCGCCACAATGGCTTTGAACTGAAGGCGGAGTACGCAAAAGCCATGGGTACGCAGTGACTTTTGATACATTAGTTCCTGCTAATTCGAACCCGGCGCAGCGCCATGTGCGCCAAGGTACCCCAGGAGGGACTGCCTTGCATAAGCCCATGAATATCCTCGCACCAAGGCAAAAAATGACTTTCAAGGCCTCCAACACACGCCGTGTTTTCATGGTGAAAACAGTTGCCGCTTCTTGTGCAACATTCAGTGTTTTGAGCGCCCAGGCGCAAACCATGCTGCTTGAAAGCGATGCCCCGGCCAAAACACTGGGCTACAAAGCGGACACCAGCAAAATTGACAGGAAACAGCAACCTAGGTACGAGGCCGGGCAAATTTGCAGCAATTGCAGCTTGTACCAAGGCGCTGCCAACTCCAATTCGGGTGGGTGCCCGCTGTTTCCCGGCAAGCAAGTTGCCGCCAAAGGTTGGTGCTCTGCTTACGCCAAAAAAGGCTGAGTGGAGATGGGTGACGAGACCTCGCGCCTGAGCGCTAAGGCTATTGAGTCGTCAGGCGATTGGCGTCTAAAAACTCTGTGACCTTCGCCAGGCCTATGTTGGCCTGCTCTTCATGCAGCAGATGCCCCAGCCTGGGAATGAACACGGTTTGAGACTGCGCTAAAACTCCGGCATAGCTTGCCGCATTGCTGCTCGGAATCATTTTGTCCTCCTCGCCCCACAGAAGCAAAGTGTGCGCCTTGATTTTTTTCAAGCGGGGCACCGGGTCTGTGTAAATGGTTTGATTACCTCTTTCCAAAATAGCCGCCCTGACGCCTGGTGCTCTGAGCATGTCGTGGTAGCGACTGACCATCTTGTCATCCAGCGCACTCGCATCTGCAAAAGCCGGCTCGATGGATTTTCGAACAAAGTACCTGGGCAGAGAAAACTTCATCACGCCCATGATGGCCGGCATGGCGTAGGGCTTGGTGCCGATGGCCTCTGGCTGGGGAAATCCATCCGGCGCCATCAACACCAAAGCCTTCACCCGGTCAGGGTGCGCAGCAGCAAAGGTCCAGGCTATTTTTCCGCCCATCGAGTGGCCGATGACGGACAAGTCTGAGACGCCCAGCTTGTCGACAAACTGCGTCAATGTGTTGACGTCATTGAGCTCTGAATAATCATTAGAAGGGCTAGGGCCTGTTAAGCCAAAGCCAGGCAAATCAAGCCGGATGACACGGTACTTCTGCTCCAATGATCCGGCCCAGACATCCCAGGTTTGCAGGCTCGAGCCAAAGCCATGCAAGAGCAAAATAACAGGCGCATCTTGAGGGCCAGTGTCCTTGTAGTGAATCCGCATTCCGTCGACATTCACCACATTGCTTGCGGTCGAGCCGTAACGCTTTTGAAGTTCGCCCAAGCTCAAATCAGGCGCCCACAAACCATACGCAGCGAGGGCTAAAAAAACTGTACTGATTAACAAGATAGCACTCAGACTCATTGATTTATACAGACGCATAGAAGACTTGAAACCCTCAAATTCTTTTTCATTATGCATACATCCCTTGAGCTTGACGGTGGCACTTCACAAGGGAAGAAGATGCATTGCTGATTGTCATGCGCATGGTTTCAGACTGGTTTGCAACTTTGGCCGGCTCTGTCCGATTGAGTCAGAATAAGCAGCATGAAAGCCAAAGCCATCGTTTTTGAAGCCCCCCATTCACTGTCTGTTCGCGAACTCGAACTCGCGCCCATGGGGCCCCGTGATTTAGAAATCTCTGTTGCTTTCAGTGGCATCAGCACCGGCACAGAGCGCCTGCTCTGGGAGGGCACCATGCCGCCCTTCCCCGGCCTATCCTACCCCCTGGTGCCTGGTTATGAAACGGTAGGCACCATCGCCAAGATGGGCGCAGAAGTCA
>CANIDW010000143.1 GCA_947466165.1 Comamonadaceae bacterium
CTCGAAGCCGCCTGGGGTGACCCGGAAGCGGCTTCGCCTCTGGTGCGTGCGCAGCAGCAGTCGCCGGTGCGCAACTTCTCAGAGGCCGAGGCTTTGGGCGAGCAAGTGGCCGCGATGCTGCGCGCAGGGGGCGCCGTCTGGGCCTCAAATGGCCTCACCTGACTCTTCGTCGCCGCAACCCCTAGCCCCGCTTGCGCTGCGGGGTCAACGCATCATCGTGACCCGCCCCGCTCCGGACGCTCAGCGCTGGGTGGCGTTGCTGCGCGAGCAGGGCCTGCATGCTGAAGCTTTGCCCTTGCTCGAAATCACCGGCGCAGACGATCTGGCACCTGTGCAGGCGGCATGGAGCAGGCTCAACGACTTTGCCGCTTTGATATTTGTCAGCGGCAATGCGGTCAATCATTTTTTTGCAGCCAGACCTGCAGATGCAACTGCGTTGCCGGAGCAGCTTCGCTTGATGGCGCCCGGCCCCGGCACGGCCCGGGTGTTGCAGGCGCATGGGGTGCCGCTGGCGCAAATCGACACGCCCGCTCTGGAAGCCAGCCAGTTTGACTCTGAGGCGCTGTGGCAAGTGGTGGGTGCGCGCGCATGGGCAGGGCAGCGTGTGTTGATGGTGCGGGGCCAGAGCGGGACTGCGGTGGATGCCGCAGCGCCGGGCCGGCAATGGCTGACGGCGCAGTTTCAAGCCGCGGGTGCTGTCGTGGATTTTGTGGTGGTCTACCAGCGCCGCGTACCGCACTTCAGCGCCGAGCAGCTCAAGCGAATGGAAGACAGCCGGCATGATGGCTCGGTGTGGTTGTTCAGCAGTGCCGAGGGCTTGGACAGCCTGCCGCGTCTGCCGACGGGCGACTGGTCGCAGGCGCGGGCCATTGCCACGCACCCGCGCATTGCCGGTGCGGCGCGGGATGCGGGTTGGGGTGTTGTTATCGAGTCACGGCCGTCGGTGGACGATATCGTTGCATCGATAGAATCATTGAATCCATGAGCAACGATTCCTCCGCCACAGCCCCGGTAGCCGCGCCCGCAGGCAGCCCTGAAACGCCTGTGGTGACGGCAGAGCTACCCCCTGCTTTTTGGCGTTCACGGCCCTGGGCGCTGAGCGTGTTGTTGCTGGCGCTGCTTGCCGCAGTCGGTGCCCTGTTGTCGTGGCAAAAAATAAACCATATTCAAGAAGAGCTGGCCAGACGCAGCACCGACACGGGTGCGCAGGCCATGGAGGCGCGCACGCTGGCGCGCCAGTCACAAGAGGCCACGCGCGAGCTGTCTGCGCGTTTGTTGGCCACTGAAACCCGCCTCAATGAAGTCAGTTTGCAACGCACCCAGCTTGAAGAGCTGATGCGCAGCCTGTCGCGCTCGCGTGACGACAATCTGGTGATTGACCTGGAAGCCGGCCTGCGATTGGCGCAGCAACAAGCCCTGCTCACCGGCAGCGCCGAGCCCCTGCTGG
Organism: Comamonadaceae bacterium; assembly: GCA_947466165.1. Classification (GTDB taxonomy): domain Bacteria; phylum Pseudomonadota; class Gammaproteobacteria; order Burkholderiales; family Burkholderiaceae_C; genus Polaromonas. The sequence continues at coordinate 1,448 of CANIDW010000143.1, forward strand.
CGGCGCTGAAGGCGGCTGAGCTGCGCCTGGTACGCGCAGCCCAGCCGCGTTTGAGCCCGGTGCAGCGCGCCATGGCCACGGACGCTGAGCGCATCCGGAGCGCATCGCTGACAGATGTGCCGGCGCTGCTGGTCAAGCTCGACGAATTAGTTCGCCTGATGGATGATTTACCGATGGCCAACCAACTGCCGGGCGACAGCGCAGTAGCGGCCCCAAATGCGGCAGTGGATACCGCTAAGGCTGCGGCTGCAAAGCCCGGGAACGCAGCGCCTGATGCGTCTTTTTGGAGCTCGCTCAACACCCGCGCGCTGAGCGATTGGTTGGCGCGCACGCTGCAGGGCCTGCGTGCTGAAGCCTCCAGCCTGTTGCGCGTGAGCCGCATTGACCAGCCCGAAGCGGCGCTGCTGGCGCCTGATCAGGCTTACTTTTTACGCGAAAACATCAAGCTCAAACTTCTCAATGCGCGGCTGGCCTTGTTGTCGCGCCAGACCGATGCAGCGCGTTCAGACCTGGCAGGCGTGCAGACCGGCTTGCAGCGGTATTTTGACGGCTCATCACGCAAGACGCAGGCCGCCATTGCCGCTTTGCAGCAGGTGCAGGCCCAACTGCGCAGCGGAGAGTTGCCGCGCCTGACGGAAACCCTGGCCGCCCTGGCCACGGCAGCGGCCGGCCGCTGAGCTCCATGCGCGCAGCCTTCTGGTTCATTGCCCTGTTCGGCGTCGCCGTGGCAGTGGCCTTGTTTGCCGGCGACAACGATGCTGTGGTGTCGCTTTTCTGGGCGCCGCACCGGGTCGATATTTCTCTGAACCTGATGGTGCTCTTGCTGTTCGCGGCTTTTGCGCTGCTGCACTTTGCGCTCAAGGCCTTGAGCGTGATTGCTTCTTTGCCGGTGCAGGCGCGGCGCTGGCGCGCACAGCAAAAAGAGCGCGCCATGTACGCCGCCTTGATGGAGGCGCTGGCGCATTTGTTGGCCGGGCGCTTCATCCGTTCCTCACGCTCGGCCGAAAACGCCTTGTCGCAAGAAAAAAGCCTGAGCCAGCTGATTGCTGACGTGGGTATCGACTCCGGGCATCACACCAGCCGCTCTATGCAATTGCGCTCGCTGGCCCACCTGCTGGCAGCGGAAAGCGCGCAGTTTTTGCAAAACCGGTCGGTGCGTGATCAACACCTGGCAAAGGCGCTCGAAGCCAGCAGCCAACGGACTTTGTTGGCGACGCAAGAAGGCATACATTTGCGCGCTGTGCGTTGGGCGCTGGATGACCGTGACCCTTTGCTGGCGCTGCAGTGGCTGGCCAAGTTGCCTGTGGGCGCCGGCCGCCGCACGCTGGCCTTGCGCCTGCGTTTGCGCGCCGCGCGCCTGGCCGGCCAGACGGAGTTGGCCATGGAAACGGCGCGCTTGCTGGCCAAGCACCGGGCTTTTTCTGCGCCTGCGACGCAAAGCATCGTGCGCGGTCTGGCCATCGAGTTGCTCAATGGCGCGCACGAACCCGACAAGCTGTACAAGGTCTGGCTGACCCTGGACGCCAGCGAGCGCGCCATGCCAGATGTGGCCGTGCATGCCGCTGCCCGCCTGATGACGCTGCAGGGCGAGGCCTCTTTGGCGCGCCAGTGGCTGGCTGAAGTCTGGACACCGGTGATGCAGCCGCGCTCCGAATCGGGTGATGCGCTGCGAGTGAAATTTATTTTGGCCCTGGAAGCCAGTCTGGACGCCACCGACGCGCAATGGCTGGCGCGCATTGAAAACGCTGTGATAACCCGCCCCGGGGACGCCAATGTGGAGTATCTGGCCGGCATGGCTTGCCTGAAACGCCAGCTGTGGGGCAAGGCCCAGCAATTGCTGGCGCATGCGGCTTTGACTTTGCAAGACCCGACGCTCAAGCGCAAGGTTTGGCTGTCCCTGGCGGCACTGGCCGAGCAGCGCAACGACGCAGAAGCGGCGCAGTTGGCTTATCGCCGGGCGGCCCAGCTTTAAGCTGCCCCATGAAAAAAGGCGACTCATCGAGTCGCCTTTTTTTTTGATCGTCCCCGGACCATCGGCCCCGGGCGGTGTTGCGCTGACTTATTTGTCCTTGCGCGGCGTGCCTTCTTCAAAAGGCAGGCTCATGTTGCGCAGGTCGCGTTGGGTCTCGACCAGCACCAGGGGGCTGTTTTCAAGCACCACGGCCGGCGGGCGCTCGCGGGGCACATGCACAGGGCGTGGCTCAGCAGCCATGGCCGCTTGGATTTGAGCGATCTTGGCGGCGTCAGAGTTGACCCACTGCAAACCCGAAGCGCTGGCCACCTGGGCCAGGTCCTGCAAGGGCAGGTCATAAGACGCGACCTGAGGCAGGGCGCGGGCAGACGCTGCTGGCGCAGGCGCTGGCGCTGGCGCTGGCGCTGGAGCCGGTGCTGGTGCTGGTGCTGGTGCATGCACTGCAGCTGGTGCTGGCGCAGAAGCTTGCGTTGTGACCGGGGCACTGAAGTTCAGCTCAGCCGTCACCGGCATTCGCTGCTCGTCGTTGCCTTCGGCCGCGGCGGGCGCTGAATCGGCGTTGGCATCGGTGCGATCACCGCGCTCGCGGCGGTCACGGCCGTAGCGGTCACGGCTGCGGCGTTCACGCGGTGCGCGTTCCTGGTTGCCGTCTTCACCGGCGGCTTGCTCGTTGCCCGGCTCTGTCGGGCCGCTCTGGCCTTCAAGTCGTTCAGCCGTTTGCGGTGCACGGCCATCGGCAAAGGCGGCATTGCTGTCTTCTGCACCGGGTGCGCCGTCACGACGATCGTTACGGCGGCCACCGCGTTCGCGGCGACCTTCACCACGGGGCTCGCGGGGCTGGCGTTCTTCACGCGCGGCATCCGGGCCCGTGGTGTCATCGCGCGACGCAGCGGCCATGGCGGCCTGGTTGGCCAGTGCAAGTTCTTCCTGGGCAGCATCGCGTGGCGCGCCGTTGCGCTCAGCACTGCGGTCGCCGCGCTCACGACGTGGACGCTCACCGCGACCCTGGCCTTCACCGCGTGGCTGCTCTTGACGGCCACCTTCAGTGCGGCCTTCGCCGGGTGCGCGCTCTGGGCGGGCCTCAGTGCTGCGTTCGCGGCGGGGTTCACGCGGCTCGCGCGCTTCACCGCGGTCTGCGCCACGATCGCCACCGCGTTCGCTGCGGGCACCGCGCTCACCGCGGCCACCACGGCGGCCGTCACGGCCACCGCGCTCGGTGCGCTCGCCGCGTTCACCACGCTCGTCGCGACGGCCTTCGCCGCGCTCGTCTTTTCTAGGCTCCTGGGCCGGGCTGGCTGGCGCAGCTTCGCTGCCGAACAGGCCTTTGATCCAACCGAAGAAACCTTTTTCAGCGGCAGGCGCTGCAGCCGGTGTGCGGGCTGCAGGCGCGCGTTGCCGGTTGGCAGCAGGTGCAACGGGCTCTGGTTTGGGCGCTGCGACGGGTGCTGGCACATCCGGCAAAACACCCTTGATGACGGGTTCTTGCTTGTTGTGCTTTTCCTGGCTGCGGCGTGTCACCAGGGTCGGGTCTTCAATTTCCTCAGCGAGTTTGTAGCTCGCCTCGATGTTGTCCAGACGCGGGTCGTCGTGTTTGAGACGCTCGAGCTTGTAGTTCGGCGTTTCCAGGGTTTTGTTGGGCACCAGCAGCACGTTGATGCGCTGCTTCATTTCGATTTTGGCAATTTCCGAACGCTTTTCGTTCAGCAGGAAAGAGGCAACATCGACGGGCACCTGGCACAGCA
>CANIDW010000144.1 GCA_947466165.1 Comamonadaceae bacterium
AGAAGAACTTACCGAAAGCCATGACGATGCCGGAGATGCCCAGAATGCAAAAGGCAATGGCGTTGGACCAGTGCGCTGAGCGCTCAAACGGTGTGAAGCGCTCGATCTTGCGGCCGGTGTCAGTGCCGTGCTGCTTGATAGTTCCTTTGCTGACATAGAACAGGGCGATGGCGCCCATGACGATCAAGAGCAAGGCGCCGCCGTAAGGGATCAACCAGTTGTTGCGCACCTGGCGCCAAGCTTCACCGGCGTTGGTCAGACGCGAGCCAGGGTACTGCACGAAAGGCTGGATCAGGTTCCCAGCTTCAGGCGCCTCCCGGCTGGGCAAGCTGGTGAAACCCGTCACACCTTCGCCCACCTGCCGCCACACAGGCGCATTGTTGCCGGGCTGGACTTTGCTGCGCTCAGCGTTGCTTTGCGCGGCATATCCGGGTTCTGTACTGGCGTCAGGCTTGACTTCAAAGATATTGGCGCTTTGAACGCCGGCTTTGGCTGCAGCCGGCGCAGCAGTTTGCGCATGCGCACCCACGCTGGCAAGTGCGGCACAAGCTGCAAAAAGCAGCGCTGCCAGAGAACGTGATGGGTGTTGCATCAGAACTCCCCGGTTAATTGGCACGGGTGTATTCGTTTTGGCCATGCTGCGTGCGTGCCTTGAGTTGCTGCTCCCAAGAGGTCTTGTCGCCAGCCTTCCAACCCGGTGCGTTGTAGGGGTTGGTGGTACCTTCAAAGGCTGCGCCGTCGCGTTTGGTGCCCGACAGTGTCTGCGCCTTGTCACCGCAAGCTGTCAAAGTTGCGGCCAAGGCCAAAATGCAAGCCAGACGCATCATGATTTGACTCCTGCCACAGGGGGTTGACCCGCTTGCTTGGAACCGTAGGCCGTGCCCCAGCCCCAGACTTCTGCGCCCTTGCCGCGCTGAACCACGCGGTTGCGGAAAATGTCGGCCACCACATCGCCGTCGCCGGCCAGCAAAGCCTTGGTCGAACACTGTTCGGCGCAAGCCGGCAGCTTGCCCTCAGCCAGGCGGTTGCGGCCGTATTTTTCAAATTCGGCCTGGCTGCCGTTGGCTTCAGGGCCACCGGCGCAGAACGTGCACTTGTCCATCTTGCCGCGCACACCGAAAGTGCCCTGCGAAGGGAACTGAGGGGCGCCAAACGGGCAGGCGTAAGAGCAGTAACCGCAACCGATGCAGACGTCTTTGTCGTGCAACACAACGCCCTCGTCGGTCCGGTAAAAGCAGTTGACAGGGCACACGGCCATGCAAGGTGCATCGCTGCAATGCATGCAGGCCACGGAGATAGATTTCTCGCCTGGCACACCGTCATTGAGCGTGACCACCCGGCGGCGGTTCACACCCCAGGGCACTTCGTGTTCGTTTTTACAGGCGGTGACGCAACCGTTGCACTCGATGCAGCGCTCAGCGTCGGAGACAAATTTCATGCGTGCCATATGTTTTCCTTAAGCCTTTTCGACGTTGCAGACAGTGGTCTTCGTCTCTTGCATCATGGTGACGCTGTCATAACCGTAGGTGGTCGCCGTGTTGATCGCTTCACCGCGCACCACCGGCGCTGCACCGGCCGGGTAGTAGGCCAGCATGTCAGCGCCCTGCCAGCGACCGGAGAAGTGGAAGGGCATGAAGACCGTGTCCGGGCCGACGCGCGGTGTGACCATGGCCTGCACGTTCAGGCGCGCTCCGGTCGGTGTGCTGACCCAGGCGCGCTCGCCGTTGCGAATGCCTTTTTCGGCCGCCACTTTGGGGTTGATCTCGATGAACATTTCCTGCTGCAGCTCGGCCAGCCAGGGGTTGGAACGGGTTTCCTCGCCGCCGCCTTCGTACTCGACCAGGCGCCCCGAGGTCATGACCAGCGGGAACTTCTCGTGCACCTTGTCGGCCATGTTCTTGTCCTGAATGGTCTTGAACAAAGTGGGCAAACGCCAGAACGCTTTTTTGTCGTCATGGGTCGGGTACTTGGCCTGCAGGTCGGCGCGGTTGCCATACAACGGCTCGCGGTGCTGCGGAATCGCATCGGGGAAGTTCCAGACCACAGCGCGAGCCTTGGCGTTGCCAAAGGGATGGCAGCCATGGTTTTTCATGAACACGCGGATCATGCCGCCCGACGAGTCGGTCTTCCAGTTCTTGCCTTCGGCAGCCGCTTTTTCAGGCTCCGACAACTCTTCCCACCAGCCCAGCTTTTTGAGCAGGATGTGGTCCAGCTCGGGATAGCCGGTGGTGATGTCAGCGCCCTTGGAGTGCGAGCCGTCTTCAGCCAGCAGGCTCTTGCCTTCACGCTCAACGCCGAAATTGGCGCGGAAGTTACCGCCGCCGTCCATGACGTGCTTGGAGGTGTCGTACAGGTTGGGTGAGCCGGGGTGCTTGAGCTCGGGTGTGCCCCAGCAAGGCCATGGCAGGCCGAAGTGATCGCCGCTCAGGTCGTAGCCGGTTTCTTTGTCTTTGCCGCCTTTGGACTTGAGCGTCTTGACGTCAAACACATGCATGTTGCGCATGTGGGCTTTCAGGCGCTCAGGGCTCTGGCCGGTGTAACCGATGGTCCAGACGCACTTGTTGATCTCGCGCAGGATGTCTTCAGGCACAGGCTCGTCCATGCCCTTGACCTTTTGCATCTTGTAGTTCTTGGAGAGCTCTTTGGCAAAACCGAATTTCTCAGCCAGCTGATGCATGATCATGTGGTCAGAGCGGCTCTCCCACAGCGGCTCGATGACTTTTTCGCGCCACTGAATCGAGCGGTTGGAAGCCGTGACGGAGCCACTGGTCTCAAACTGCGTGGCGGCCGGCAGCAAGTAAACCGCGCGGTTGGGGTTGAGGTCTTCAGGCTTGCCCGGCATGGCAGCCATGGCGGCTGTGGCCGATGGGTAGGGGTCAATGACAACCAGCAAGTCCAGCTTGTCCATGGCGCGTTTCATTTCCAGGCCACGGGTCTGAGAGTTCGGTGCATGGCCCCAGAACACGCAGGCCTTGAGGTTGGAGTCCTGGTCAATCAGCTCGTTTTTCTCCAGCACACCGTCGATCCAGCGTGACACGGTGATGCCGGGTTTGCCCATCATGGCCGGCGTGGCGTAACGGCCCTTGATCCATTCAAAATCAACGCCCCAGGCCTTGGCGAAGTGCTTCCACGAGCCTTCGACCAGGCCGTAGTAGCCGGGCAGCGAGTCAGGGTTAGGGCCGACGTCGGTCGCGCCCTGCACGTTGTCGTGGCCACGGAAAATGTTGGTGCCGCCGCCGGACACGCCGACGTTGCCCAGCGCCAGTTGCAAGATGCAGGAAGCGCGAACCATGGCGTTGCCGATGGTGTGCTGGGTCTGACCCATGCACCAGACAATGGTCGATGGCCGGTTTTTGGCCATCATTTCAGCGGCCATGAAAACCTGCGCCTCAGGCACGCCGCAGGCCTCTTCGACCTTGTCCGGTGTCCACTTGGCCATCACGTCTTCTTTGACCTTGTCCATGCCATAGACGCGGTCGTTGATGTACTTCTTGTCTTCCCAGCCGTTCTTGAAGATGTGGTACAGCATGCCGAACAGGAAAGGAATGTCTGAGCCCGAGCGGATGCGGATGTGGTGGTCGGCCCTGGCAGCGGTGCGTGTGAAGCGCGGATCAACCACGATCATCTTGCAGCCGGTTTCTTTGGCGTGCAGCATGTGCAACATGCTCACAGGGTGCGCTTCAGCGGCGTTCGAGCCGATGTAAAGCGCAGCCTTGCTGTTTTGCATGTCGTTGTAGGAATTGGTCATGGCGCCGTAGCCCCATGTGTTGGCCACGCCGGCCACGGTGGTCGAGTGGCAGATGCGGGCCTGGTGGTCCGTGTTGTTGGTGCCCCAGAAGCTGACGAACTTGCGCATCAAATAGGCTTGCTCGTTGTTGTGCTTGGACGAGCCGACCCAGTACACCGAGTCCGGACCGCTGGTCTTGCGCAACTCGAGCATGCGTGCGCTGATTTCATTGAGAGCCACGTCCCAGCTGATGCGCTGGTACTTGCCGTTGACCAGTTTCATGGGGTAGCGCAGGCGGAACTCACCATGGCCGTGCTCGCGCAGGGCCGAACCCTTGGCGCAGTGAGCACCCAGGTTGATCGGGGAGTCAAACACCGGCTCCTGGCGCACCCAGATACCGTTTTCAACCACGGCGTCCACCGCACAACCCACCGAGCAGTGCGTGCAGATGGTGCGCTTGACCTCGACCTTGCCGCTGCCGTCGCCAGCTGCGCCCGGCGCAGCTGCGTTGGCTTTTTTGACCAGCGAGAGCTGGGTGGCCGCCAGACCCACGCCGACACCCATGCCCGAGCGGCGCAGAAAAGCGCGGCGGTCCATGGTGGGCAAGGCATTGCTCAGGCCCCGGGAAAGGCTCTGCACAAAACGGGAAGAACCGGCGCCTTGGGCATGGGCAAGATGGGTTTTTTTCGTGAGCAGCATGGGCTCTCCGTGAAAGTTAAGGGTGTCGGGTCGGGGAAGGGAAAACTCAGACCAGGGTGGTCTTGTAGTAACGCTTAACGTGTTCTGAAAGGCTGTAACCGCCACCTTTTTCAGGGGCTGGCTTGAGCGCCGGCTGCGCCAGCTCGGGCAGGGTCACACCAGGCATGGCCACCACGGCCGCGGCGGCTGCGCCGGTGGCGGCTGCGCCAGCAAAAAAACCGCGACGGGAAGGCTTGGATTGGCTGTCTTGCATGGTTTCTCCACTAAGGGTATGAAGTCGATCTCATAGGATATTACGCCAAGCTGGTGCGCTCAAGGCCAAAACAAGCACGGCAATGTCATCAATACTAGGGAAAACACTAGGCAATCATCCTGTTTTCGCACCATTTTGATGTGGATGCTGAGGTTCAAGGCGAGCGCAAGGAATGCCTTAGCTCAGCATGTCAAAGCCCTGCGCCTCCACACTGGTGAAAGCCTGGGTGAAGCCGGCAAGGCGCAGGTAAAACCGGGCCTTGGGGTGAGCAGACACTGCCTCGCACATCTGCTGCGCCCAGGGCTGAAGATGACGGGTGAAAAACTCCCGCTGGCGCGTCAGGTTGGCCACGGCCACGTCGTCGCCGGCGATCAGATAGCGCATGACTTCACACAGGTAGGCGTAATGGTCTTCTGTTTCAGCCATGGCGTCGCCGCGCGTCAGACCCAATTCGGCCAGCTCAGTGC
>CANIDW010000145.1 GCA_947466165.1 Comamonadaceae bacterium
CATGAGCTGGGCCCCAATGATGGAGGGCGCGGTGCAGATTAACAGCCGCGGCCTGCGCTTTCACAACGAGACCCTGGGCTACTCGGAAGCGGCTGTCCATGTGCTGGACCAGCCCGGCGGCATCGCCTTCAATGTCTTTGACGCGCCCTTGCTGACCATGGCCCGCACCTTCCCTGATTTTGTCGAGGCCGAAGCTGCAGGCGCCCTGAAGGTGGCCGATGACATACCGGCGCTGGCTGCCCTGATCGGCTGCGACGCAGACACCCTGGCCAAGACACTGGCGGCTGTGGCACCGGGCGCGCCGGATGCCTTGGGCCGCAGCTTCAAGCGGGCCTTGAGCGCGCCTTACTACGCCGTCAAAGTCACCGGCACTTTGTTTCACACGCAAGGCGGACTGGACATTGACGCCCACTGCCGCGTGCTGCGCGCCGACGGTACGCCCCTGCCCAATTTGCTGGCCGCCGGTGGCGCGGCCCGTGGCGTTTCGGGCAATGCGGTCTGGGGTTACCTGTCCGGCAACGGCTTGCTCAGCGCTGTGGGCGGCGGCTGGGTGGCGGCCGGCACGGCGGCTGCACAACTTGCAACTGCTTGAGTCCTGCCGCTGATTTTTTACATCATTTTTGCAATCGAGACACCATGGCCATCACACTGAAACAACGTCTGCAGCAGCCCCAGGTTTTGCTGGCCCCCGGTGTCTACGACCCGCTGACCGCCTTGATCGCCGAGCAGTCCGGTTTTGAAGCGCTTTACCTTTCGGGTGCGTCGATTGCCTACACGCGCTTGGGCCGCTCTGACATTGGCCTGACCACCGCCACCGAAGTGGCTGACTGCCTGGCCCGCATCTCCGAGCGCGTGAGCATTCCGGTCATCGTCGACGCCGACACCGGCTTTGGCAACGCGCTCAACACCATGCGCACCGTGCGCGCTTTCGAGCAGGCAGGCGCTGCCATGCTGCAAATTGAAGACCAGACCTTTCCCAAACGCTGCGGCCACCTGGACGGTAAAACCGTGGTACCCACCGCAGAGATGTGCGGCAAGTTGCGCGCCGCACTCGACGCCCGCAAATCCTCAGAGACCTTGATTCTGGCGCGCACCGACGCACTGGCCGTTGAGGGTTTTGAAGCCGCTATGGAGCGTGCCGAGGCTTACCTCGCCTGCGGCGTGGATGCGCTTTTTATTGAAGCTTTGCGTACGCCCGAGCAGATGGCCCAGGCCTGCGAACGATTTGCCGGGCGCATTCCTTTGCTGGCGAACATGGTTGAAGGCGGCAAGACGCCGGTACAAAGCGCTACGGTGTTAGGCGACAAGGGTTTTAGGATTGTTATTTTTCCGGGTGGCACAGCCAGGGCCGTGGCTTTCACCCTGCAAAAATACTACGCCAGCCTGCATGCCCACCAGACCACCGCGCCCATGCAGGACCAGATGTTGAATTTTGACGAGCTCAACGCGGTGATCGGCACGCCCGAGTTGATGGCGCTGGGTCAGCGTTACTGAGCCAGCGCTACAGCGCCCAGGGGGTGTCGCCCACGGCTGGTTTACTTTTCAATCGCCAGCAGCTCGACCTCGAAGGTCAGTGTGGCGTTGGGTGGCACCACGCCGCCGGCGCCGCGATCACCATAAGCCGTGGCCGGCGGGCAGGTCAGGGTGGCCTTGCCACCGACCTTGATTTTTTGCATGCCTTCAGTCCAGCAAGGCACCACGCGGCTGAGCGGGAAGGTGGCGGGCTGGCCGCGCTTGTAAGAGCTGTCGAACTCTGTGCCGTTGGCCAGCGTGCCGCGGTAATGCACCTTGACGGCATCCGAGGCCTTGGGGTTGGCGCCCGTGCCGTCGACCGTGTGCGTCACCTTGACGCCCGAAGGGAGAGTTTCAGCGGGGGCGGCGGCCAGCAAGGCGGTGCTCAGTAGGCTCAGGGCAAAGAAAGCGAGGGTGGATTTCATGGAATGAGGATAGTTTGGTAAAGCCGTTATTTTCCATGAGATTGCCACACGATAATGTTCACTGTCATAGAACAGTCGGCGATTGACCGAGTGCAGCCCTGGCGACCTGAGAAAACAAGCTCAATTCCAATGAAAAATCTCAAACAAACCATCCGAAAAATCGTTGGCTACCTGAATAACTCCGACGAGGACGGCGGTTTCTGGCTTCCGAACATCCAGCGGCCCTTCGTTTGGGATGAGGAGCAGATTTGCCGTCTGTTTGACTCCATCTTGCGTGAATACCCCATCAGCACCTTGCTGATCTGGAAGACCGACAGCCGCATTCGCCGGCGCAAGTTCATTGACAACTGGGCCGTTAACTTGAAGATCAGCCCTTATTTTGTGCCCGAAGACACCAAGAAAAAATGCCTGGTGCTTGACGGTCAGCAGCGTTTGCAAAGCCTGTACATAGGGCTGTGCGGCAGTTTTGATGGCAAAGAGCTGCACTTCAACATCAGCAGCGGGTCGGCCAGTCTGCCGGACGACATCCGTTACCACTTCGAGTTCATGCCGGCCGGCAAAGCAGCTTATCCCTGGGTCAAGTTCAAGGACCTGGTGTTCTCAAACCGTAAAAAGAGGGACCAGATGCAAAGCCTGGAGGCCAGTGCCCAACGCGAGCTGAGCCTGGATGAAAAAAACCGGCTTGAAGACAATCTGGACCTGGTTGACCGGACCTTCAAGATGGAAGAAGTCATCACCTACCAGGAGCTGGACAGTATTGACAACCCTTTGGTCTACACCGACGAAGACGTGGTCGAGATTTTCATCCGTGCCAATTCCGGTGGCACCAAACTTGAAAAATCAGATTTACTTTTTTCCCTGTTGAATGCTACCTGGGACGTCGCAGACAACCGCATGGAAGAATTGCTGGACGACTTGAACCGCCACGGCTTTGACTTCGACCGCGATTTTGTGCTCAAGACCTGCCTCGTTCTGCTGGGCCAGGGCGCACGCTATGAAGTCTCCAAATTCCGCAAAGATGGTGTGCGTCAGTCGATTGAGCAGCAATGGGGCACATTGTCTAATGCCATTCGCGATGTAGCTGATTTCGTGCGCAGCAAAACCTACATTCAAGGCGACAGTGCCCTGCCGTCTTACCTCGCGCTGATTCCCCTGATCTACGTCCGGCACCATTACCCCAAGGCTTGGGCCGAAGCCCAGAATGTGGAGAACTTCCTGATCCGATCGCTGTTGGCGGGAGCTTTCAGCGGCCAGTCAGACCGCTTGCTGGACTCACTGGTACGGCGCTTCAAAGAACTCGAGCGATTCGATGCCGATGAAGCCTTTGACGTGATCCGCTCGCAAAACCGTAGTCTGGAAATCACCCGGGACCGGTTTTTTCACATGGGCTACGGCTCCAAGACCATTCACCTGCTGTTCAATCTCTGGTACCCGGCTTTCAGTCATCACCCGGCTTACGACAACAACCTGCCGCAAGTCGACCATGTATTTCCGCAAAGTCGCCTGAAGGCAACCCGTGTCGTCAGTGAAGAAACCGGTCGATCTGCGGCAGCCTACGGCAGTGACATCATCAACCAGTTGGCCAACTGCATGCTGCTCACGCGCGCAGAAAACGGTGCCGGCGGCAAGGGTGACACGCCACCGGATGTCTGGTTTGCCGGCAAGTCAGCCGAGTACTTTGAAATGCACCTGATTCCGCAGGACCCCGCGCTGTGGCAGATGGACCGCTACCCTGACTTCATTGAAGCGCGCAAGCAGCTGATTGCAGAAAAATTTTCCTGGTTGCTGCTCTGATCAGTTCGCGCAAACTTCAGCTGGAGAATGCGGCGTAAGCGCTGTCGTCCATCAGTCCGTCGAGCTGCGCAGCGTTGCTCAGCCTGACCTTGAAGAACCAGCCCGCGCCTTGCGGGTCGGTGTTGGCCAGTGAGGGGTCCTCGCGCAGGGCTTCGTTGACTTCAGTCACTTCTCCGCTGACCGGCATGTAGACGTCGGCGGCGGCTTTGACGGATTCGACCACGCCGGCGGTTTCTTTTTGGGTAATGGCCTTGCCGATGGCCGGCAGATCCACAAAGACGATATCGCCCAGTGCTTCTTGCGCGTGGACGGTGATGCCGATGCGGGCATGCTCACCGTCAACCTCGACCCAGACATGGTCTTCGGTGTACTTGGTCATGGGGTTCTTTCCGTCAAAAAAGCAGGTTATTCGCTAGCGCGATATGCAAGCGGGGGCTGGCATTTTGTTGCGAGCCCCCGAAATTGTAGCCAGCTGGCTTAGGCCTTTTTATTTGGCGTAGACCAGATCGCGCAGCGTCAGTGACAGCGCCGGCACGTAAGTGATCACCATCAAACAGCCCAGGATCACCAGCACAAAGGGAAGCAGGTGCGGGATGATGCGGTCCAGTGAGATTTTGGCCACCGTGCAGGCTGCGAACAGGTTCACACCAAAGGGCGGCGTGATCATGCCCAAAGCCAGGTTGACCACCATGATCATGCCGAAGTGCACAGGGTCAATGCCGAAGTGCATGGCCACCGGCGCCAGAATCGGCGCCAGCACGATGATGGCGGCACTGGTTTCGATGAACATGCCGATGACGAACAGTGCGGCATTGACACCGAGCAGGAACAGCATGGGTGACTGCAGCACGGCCTCGAGCCAGCGGCCGATGGCGTCCGGCACGCCGGCACGCGTGATCAAAAAGGCAAACAGACCCGCGTTGGCAATGATGAACATGATCACCGCGCTGGAAATCACCGATTTGCGCAGCACCACCATCAAACTGGCGATGTTGATTTCGCGGTAGATCAGCATGCCGACCACCAGCGCGTAAAACACCGCCACGGCGGCGGCTTCGGTAGGCGTGAAGATGCCGCCGTAAATGCCGCCCAGAATGATGACGGGCATCATCAGCGCCAAGCCGGCTTGCCAGGTGGCACGACCAAAGCTCAAGCGGCCGTCACCGTCGTTTTTGCCCCAGCCCTTGAACTTGCAATAAGCCCAAACAAAAGCCATCAGCGACAGACCGATGAAGATACCCGGTCCAAAGCCGGCGATGAACAACTCGCCAATCGAAACCTCGGCGCTCACGCCATACAAAATCATCGGAATGGAGGGTGGAATGATCACGCCGAGTTCGGCGCTGGTCGCTTGCAGGGCCGCCGCGTAGCTGGTCGGGTAACCGTGTTTGATGAGTGCCGGAA
>CANIDW010000146.1 GCA_947466165.1 Comamonadaceae bacterium
CCAGCGGCTACAACAACTTTTATGAGTTCGGCACGGACAAAGCAGACCCGGCTAAAAATGCAGGCTCGCTGGTCACCTCCCCCTGGACCGTAGAGGTTGAAGGCTTGGTTAAAAAACCAGCCAAATATGCGATCGAAGATTTGCTCAAGCTCAGCGCGCAGGAAGAGCGTATCTACCGCCTGCGCTGTGTTGAAGGTTGGTCTATGGTGATTCCTTGGGTGGGCTATTCGGTGGCGGAGCTCATCAAAAAAGTGGAACCCCTGGGCAGCGCCAAGTACGTCGAGTTCATCACCCTGGCGGACCCCAAGACCATGCCTTTTGTGGGCTCGCGCGTGCTCGAATGGCCTTACACCGAAGCGCTGCGCATGGACGAAGCCATGCACCCGCTGGCCATGCTGGCCTTCGGTATGTACGGCGAGACAATGCCCAAGCAAAACGGCGCACCGCTGCGCCTGGTGGTGCCCTGGAAATACGGCTTCAAGAGCGGCAAGAGCATTGTCAAAATCCGCTTCACGGACAAAGAACCCAAGACCTCCTGGAACAAGTCGGCGCCGCAGGAGTACGGTTTTTATTCCAATGTCAACCCGACGGTTGACCACCCGCGCTGGAGCCAGGCCAGCGAGAGGCGCATCGGTGAAGACGGCTTGTTCGCCAAAAAACGCAAGACCCTGATGTTCAACGGCTACGAGGCCCAGGTGGGGCAGCTGTATGCCGGCATGGACCTCAAGAAGTTTTTCTAAACCCGCGCGCGTTTCAGGCTGCAAGGGCTTGCGGGCTGTTTGTTGATGAACCGGCTGTTGTCCCACCGCTGGGCCAAGCCTTTGGTTTTTGCCCTGTGTCTGCTGCCTCTTAGCTGGCTGCTTTACCGGGTGGTGCAGGACCAGCTGGGAGCGAACCCGCAAGAGGCTTTGATACGCGCCACCGGCGACTGGGCCTTGCGCTTTTTAGTGATCGTGCTGGCAGTGACACCGCTGCGCGAGCTCAGCGGGCTGTCAGCGCTGGCGCGTTACCGGCGCATGTTGGGCGTGTTCATGTACTTTTATGCACTGCTGCATTTCTTGAGCTACAGCGGCTTTGACATGGGCTTTGATGTGGCCGACATATTCAATGACATTGCCAAGCGGCCCTTCATTTTGGTGGGCTCGCTGGCGCTGCTGCTGCTCACGCCGCTGGCCGCGACTTCATTTAACGCAGCCGTCCGGGCCTTGGGTGCCAAGCGATGGCAGCGCCTGCACCGGCTGGTGTATGCGGTGGCAGGGCTTGGAATCTTGCATTTCTTCTGGATGCGTGCTGGCAAAAACGATTTTGCTGAAGTACTGGTGTACGCCGGCATTCTCGCGCTCTTGCTGGGATGGCGACTGCGCAAGCTGCGGCCTCGGCCGCGTTGAAAACTCAGCGTCAGGGCACTAAGCGCTCATGACGCATCTGCTCGGCCGCACTCTCGCGCTCGCGAATGACATGCACTGTGCTGCCGTCGACCAGCAGCTCGGCAGCACGACCGCGGGTGTTGTAGTTGCTGGCCATGCTCATGCAATAGGCGCCTGCGGACAGCACGGCCAATTGGTCGCCGGCTTGCACGGCCAGTGTGCGGTCACGGCCGATCCAGTCGCCGCTTTCGCAAACCGGGCCGACCACGTCGTACACCGCCTGCGTGCGCGCGCCGGCTGCTTGCTGCAGCGGAACAATCGCGTGAAAAGCCTGGTACATGGCCGGGCGGGGCAAATCGTTCATGGCGGCGTCGATGATGCAAAAATTCTTTTGCTCGCCGGGTTTGACATACAGCACCTCGGTCAGGCACACGCCGGCGTTGCCCACCAGTGAGCGGCCGGGCTCGATCATGAGTTTTTTCTTCCCGAAACCGCGGGCGTCAAGTTTGCTCAGCAGTTGCGCCCACAGCACGTCTGCAGCCGGCGGTGTGTCGCTGTTGTAGTTGATGCCCAGACCGCCGCCGAAATCGATGTGCGCAAGCACCGTGCCGTCTGCCTCGATGCCGGCGACCAGGTCGAGCACGCGGTCCATGGCGTCCAGGTAGGGTTCGGTCTCTGTGATCTGCGAGCCTATGTGGCAGTCAATTCCAACGACACGCAAACCACTCAGGCTGCCGGCATGCCGGTAGATGCGCAGCGCGTCCTCATGCGCCACGCCGAACTTGTTGCCTTTGAGACCGGTCGAAATATAAGGATGGGTTTTAGGGTCTACGTTCGGGTTCACGCGAATGCTGACCGGAGCGCGCAGGTTCATCGACAGCGCCACCTCACTGAGCACATTGAGCTCGGCTTCACTCTCGACATTGAAGCAGCCGATGCCCGCTTGCAGTGCCTGGCGCATTTCACTGCGCGTCTTGCCGACGCCTGAAAAAATGACCTTGGAGGCCTGGCCACCGGCAGCCAGCACGCGTTCGAGCTCGCCACCCGAGACGATGTCAAAGCCGCAGCCGGCCTGGGCAAAAACCTGCAAGACGCCCAGCGAGGAGTTGGCCTTCATGGCGTAGCAGATTTGTGCATCGCGGCCGGCAAAGCCGCGCTGGTAGGCGGCCAGTGCAGACAGCATGGCCGCTTTGGAATAGACAAACAGCGGCGTGCCGTGTTGCGCCGCCAGGCTGCTCAAGGCCACGTCTTCCATCTGCAACACCGCGCCGTGGTAGGCCACAAAAGGATGGCCGGGCAGGGTGGCGGCGGCGCCTGGGCTCACAGGGTGCGGCGTCATGGCGCAGTGGGGGTGATGCCCGCGGCAGGCGCCTGCGGGACTGGCGCTGCAGTGTTGGGGGCGGGTACAACAGCTGCGGGCATGGCTTGTCCGGGTGGCAAAAACAGCGGGCCTTTTTGGCCGCAGCCCGTCAATGCCAGGAGCAGCAGGGCGCTGAGCCCATAAGCCGCAAGACCATGCTGGCGGGGCGCCAGCGCACGGCGGCCTAGAATTTGGTTGTGACGCAGAAGTAAAGCAAACATGATGGGATTGTAATGACCGAGCTCGAATACCTGGACCTGGCTGAGGCCGTTTTGCAAGCGGTAGAGCGGGCTTGCGACCGCATCAACGATGAAACGGACGCCGACATCGACAACCAGCGCACCGGCGGCATGGTCACGCTGAGCTTTGACAACCGCAGCCAGATCATCATCAATTTGCAAAAGCCTTTGCAGGAAATCTGGATGGCCGCGCGTGCGGGCGGCTTTCATTACAAGTGCGTGGCCGGCCAATGGCAAGACACCAAGGGCGCTGGCGAATTTTTTGCCGACCTGTCTCGCTACGCCAGCGAGCAGGCCGGCCGGCCCTTGCGTTTCAGTTCTTGAACAAGTCCATGATGCGACGGCGTTCATCGGCCGCCGGCATCACCTGAACGGGTGGCGCGGCCCCCGGCAGGGGCGGGTTGCTGGCGTCAACCGGTAAGCCTGAGGGTCGGCCTTCAATGCCTAAGCTGCTGACGCCGGCGCCACGCGCAAACTCGTCATAAAACCACTCGCCAGCGACGTTGACCACCCCGGCGGGTACCGGTATTTCGGTCACCGGCGTTGATTTGAGGGCTGTTTCCATGAAGGTGATCCAGATCGGCAAACTCAGGCCGCCACCGGTTTCGCGGTCGCCGAGTTTGCGGGGCTTGTCATAGCCCATCCAGACAGCCGCTGTGAGGGTGGGCTGATAGCCGACAAACCAGGTGTCAATCGAGTCGTTGGTGGTGCCGGTTTTGCCGTACAGGTCGGGGCGTTTGAGCGTGGCCTGCGCGCGGGCTGCAGTACCTGAGCGCGTAACTTCCTGCAGCAGGCTGGACATCATGAAGGCATTGCGTGGCTCAATGGCGCGCATGCTCTCATTGAGAACGGGTGCCGGCGTCTCCACCAAGGTACGGCCTTGCTGATTAGTGATTTTGGTGATCAGGTAGGGATTGATGCGGTAGCCGCCATTGGCAAACACAGAGTAGGCCGTGGCCATCTGCATGGTTGTCGTTGATCCGGCACCGAGCGCCATGGTCAGGTAGGCCGGGTGCTTGTCAGCTTCGAAGCCGAAGCGGGCAATCCAGTCTTGCGCGTTTTGCGGACCGACCGCTTGCAGGATCCGGATGGACACCATGTTCTTGGATTTCTTCAGGGCCGTTCGCAGGGTGATGGGCCCGTCAAAAGTACCGTCGTAATTTTTCGGCTCCCAGGGTTGGCTGCCGGTCACGCTGGCGTCAAAAAACAGCGGCGCGTCATTAATGACCGTGGCCGGCGTGAAGCCTTTTTCAAGCGCTGCCGAATAGATGAAGGGCTTGAAACTCGAGCCCGGCTGACGCCAGGCCTGTGTCACGTGGTTGAATTTATTTTTATCAAAATCAAAACCGCCAACCAGTGCGCGGATGGCGCCGTTGCGCGGGTCGACGGCGACGAAAGCGCCTTCGACTTCAGGCAGCTGGGTGATCTCCCAGGCTGTCTCTGAGGTCTTAGCCACCCGGATCAGCGCGCCGCGGCGCAGCCGGATGTTGGCAGGCGCCTTGGCGCTGAGCCCTGACTCGGCGGGCTTCAAGCCATCGCCCGTGATCTCAACAAGCTCACCGTTTTGCCTCACCGCTTTGATTTTTTTGGGAGAGGCTTCCAGCACCACGGCGGACATCACGTCGCCGTTGTCCGGGTTGTCGGCCAGCGCATCGTCAATCACGTCCTCAGCCTCTTTCGGGTCTTCAGGCAGGGTGATGAATTTCTCAGGACCACGGTAAATCTGGCGCCGCTCGAAATCCATGATGCCCTTGCGCAGCGCTCTGTAGGCGGCCGTTTGCTCCACCGAAGACAGCGTGGTGTAGACATTCAGGCCGCGGGTGTAGGTGTCGTCCCCGTACTGGCTGTAAACCAGTTGGCGAACAGTCTCGGCCACGTACTCGGCATGCACCCGCCCGTCGTCTTGGCCTTTGCGTATTTTGAGCTGCTCTTTTTTAGCCGCAATGGCTTGCTCTGCGGTGATGAACTTGTTTTCCTCCATGCGCTCAATGATGTAGAGCTGGCGGGAGCGGGCCCGTTGCGGGTTGCTGATCGGGTTGTAGGCCGAAGGGGCTTTGGGCAGGCCGGCCAGCATCGCGGCTTCGGCGATGGTGATTTTTTGCAGGGGTTTGCCGAAATAGGCTTCAGAGGCGGCGGCAAATCCGTAAGC
>CANIDW010000147.1 GCA_947466165.1 Comamonadaceae bacterium
CTGCACTTGAATTTTCAAAAAAGCCAGAGACTGTGCGATGGAGTCGTGCAGGTTGCGTGCCAGCATGGTTCTCTCTTGAGCAACAGCCGCTTCACGCTCGAGCGCGGCCACGCGCAAGCCTTCCAGGGAACTGGCCAGATGGCTGGCCAGGGCGTCGAGCAGTTCGGTTTCTTCCTGCTTGAGGAAAACTTCACTGCGGTAAAAAAGATTGAGTTCGCCGAGCAGCCGGTGCTGCAGCCGGACCGGCACGCTGACCACGCTTTGGTAGCCAATACGGGCGCAGTGACGCACCGGCGCGTGCGCGTGGTTGACGATGGGGATCACACGCGTCTTGGCATCCGGCTGCAGGTTGCCGCAGGCGCAAGCGCCAGCCAGCAGGCTGCGCTCTTCTTCAAGCAGCTCTTGCGGGAAACAATCAGAGGCTAGCATCAAATAGCGCTGGCTGGCATCATCCGACCAGCGTACCGCTGCGGCATCGGCCTTGGCCAGGACCCGAACTCTCTGCGCAAAGCCCTGCGCCAATTCATCGATGCTGGTGGCTTGGGCTAAAAATGCACTTACCTGGTAAAGCGATTCGAGGCGGGTGTGCTGCGCTTCGATATGCTTGGTCTTCGCCTCGACTTTGGCCTCCAGGCCCTCGTACAGCGATTGCAGTGTGCTGGCCATGCGGTTGAAGCCGGCGGCGACCTGGCCCAACTCATCCTGGCTTTCCACATCAATACGGGTTGAGAAGTCACCTGACTCGATTTTGCGCAGGCCCTGCCGGATATGCCCCAAGGGGTTGATCACATACAGGTAGCCGGTGAACAAGAGAATCACCGCACCGCCGATGGCCAGCGCCATCATGACAAACTGAAACAGGTTCAAGATGGCGGTCAGTCGTGCCAGGTGGCGCTCGATGGCCATGACCAGTTGATCGATCGCATCGACAAAATCGCCTGCCTGCACTGCGGTCAGTGTGGGCGCTGCGGCTTGGGTGAGCCACTGTTGTTGCTGACTGGCCCACAGCGTTTGTACAACTGCAAAGCGTTGCCGGACAAGCTCGTCCCAGGGCATGAACAGGGGTCGCGAAATATCTCCCGAGTCCAGCACAGCCAGACTTTGATCAAACAGTTTGGCCAGGGCTTGTTGTTCGACAATTGCCTCGCTGGTTTGCAGTGTGCTGGCCATCCGCCAGACTTGCATGCGCATGCGACCGGCTTCGTTGACAGCAGCAGCACCGCCTTCGAGCTGGCGCGTCACCCACAGCGTCAGCCCGATAGACACCAGAGCGACCACCAGCAAGCTGGCACCTATGCGGATCAGCTTGTTTGACAGGGATAAGTTTTTTGGCATTTGTAGGGGTAAAGCGAAAAAAAGCAGTTCAGCGTTGTAAGGCGCTTGTGCGTTGTCCGGCAGGCATGTTTTGTCCGCGGGCACCGTTTGCTGGCATCGTACAAAGTGAACACAACATACCGGCCAGTCTGTGCAGGGATTGCCAGCCACCGGTTGGCCAGTCGGGCTGCTTGAGGCCTTTGACGATGCCGTCCACCTTGTGCGCTGACTGCAGCAGCTTGGCCAGGGTGGCTTCGTCGATTTGCGGCAGGACCCGCTCGAACAGCTTTTCTTTAGCACCCCACACGCGGTTTTCTCTGAGCGCCATCGGCAAGGGCCGGCCGGCGGCCATGGCGTCTTTGACACGTTTTAAGCTGCGGATGTCTTCGGCCAGTGCCCAGTGCACCAGCACCTCGGACTCACCCTCGGCCTGCAGGCCGTCGAGCATGCGGGCCACGCGCAGGCCCTGGCCGGCAAGCACCGCTTCTGACAATTTAAAGACGTCATAGCGCGCCACATTGAGCACGGCGTTTTCAACCTGGTCAAAACTAAGCACGGTGGGCTGGCGCGGGTTAAGCGTCGGGTAAAGCAGCGCGAGCTTCTGGATTTCCTGGTGCGCTGCCAGCAAATTGCCTTCGACGCGCTCGGCAAAAAAATGCAGGGTGCGCTGGCCTTCTTCGCCGGGGGCGACCTGCAGGCTGTGCTGCTGCAAGCGCTGGGCTATCCAGGCCGGCAGGTGGCGGCGATCCACCGGGTCCAGCCGGAGGGTCACGCCAAAGCTCTCGAGCGCACCGAACCAGGCGCTCTTGGTACTCAGACTGTCGAGTTTGGGCAGCAGCACCAGTGTCAGCGTAGCGTCGTCACCCTGGGCGCGCTCGGCAATTTGCTGCAACGCGACCGAGCCGTCTTTGCCGGGCTTGCCGCTGGGAATACGGATTTCTACAATTTGCTTGTCGGCAAACAGGCTGAGTGAGCCGCCGCTGGCCAGCACTTCGCTCCAGTCGAAATGGGCGCCGGCCACAGTGTGCACTGTGCGTTCGGTGTGGCCGATCTGACGGGCGTGGGCGCGCAGCGTGTCGGCGCATTCCTGCACCAGCAAGGGCTCGTCCCCATACAGCGTGTAAAGGCTTTTGAGCCCGCGCTGCAGGTGTTCAAAGAGTTGCGCGCTGGCCAGTTGCATGGGGCAATCTTACGCCCGGGGTTTTTTAGAACGCGCGCACCGAAGACAGCCGGCGCATGACTTGCTGAACCAGGTCGCTTTGCATGTCGCGGTACAGCAAAGTTTCTTCGTTTTCTTTGGCCAGGGCAGCGGTTTCGTTGTAGCTGATGTCGCGTTGCTGTTGCAGTTCGGCCAGCTCTATCAATTCTTTGTCCTGGGGCGTGCGCAGCCGGAAAGAAAAAAGCGTGCGCAGCTGGAACTCCCGCACCTGGCCCGCGCTGCTGGTGCCCAGCACAGTTTTCTCGCGCCGGTCCGCCAGGACGTCCAGAATCACGTCGGCCTCCAGCATTTGCTGCGGGTTGGTGAGCACGCGCAGCGCGCTGTTGGCTGTCAGGGCACGCCGGAGGTCGTCATCCAGGCCAGAGCCCTCCGGCGCATTGACGTAGATGGATTTGAAGGCGAAATTAGGCGTGCCACGCAGGCGAAAGCCGCAGCCGGCAGTCAGCAAAGCGCCCGCACCAGCCAGTGACAACATAAGGCGACGTTGCATGGTCTGAACTCCTTGTTAGACAACAATATTCACAAGCCGGCCCGGCACAACAATGACTTTCTTGGGGGCAGCGCCATTGGCGGCGCGAACAAAGGCTTCGCAGGCCAGTGCCGCGGCCTCCACGGCGGCCTTGTCGGCGCCGGCCGGCACGGTCAGGGAACCGCGCAGCTTGCCGTTGATTTGCAGCATGAGTTCGATCTCGTCTTGCTGCAGGGCGGCTTCATCCATGTGGGGCCAGGGCGCATCCAGCAACTCGCCGTGTTCTGCGCCATAAGCCAACGCATTCCACAAGCCATGGGTGAGGTGCGGTGTGGCCGGGTACAGGCAGCGCAGCAAAATCCCAAAGCCTTCGCGCAGTGCTGTCAGCGACGCGGCATGAACTTCGCCTTTGAAGTCTTCCAGCGCATTGAGCATCTTCATGCTGCCCGACACCACCGTGTTGTACTGCATGCGCTGGTAGTCATAGTCCACTTGCTTGAGTATGGTGTAGACCTCGCGGCGAAGGTTCTTGCTGTCTTTGTCAGCTGTGCCGGAGCCGGTTGCTGTGCCCATGCCTGCGAGCTTGACGCCGAAGTTCCAGACGCGGCGCAAAAAGCGGTAAGAGCCTTCAACACCGGCGTCGTTCCACTCCAGCGTGGCTTCGGGTGGGGCGGTGAACATGGTGTACAGGCGCGCGGTGTCGGCGCCGTATTTTTCGATCAGGTCTTGCGGATCGACGCCATTGTTCTTGCTCTTGCTCATGGTGCCCACACCTTCGTAGGTGATCAGCGTGCCGGCAGGCAAGTTGCCCTTGGCTTGCTTGAGCTTGGCCCCCAAGACCTTGCCGGCGTCGTCATGAAAGTCCTCGACCTCCTGCGGCCAGAAATACTCGACACCACCCTTGTCGGTCTTGCGTGTGTAAATATGGTTGAGCACCATGCCTTGCGTCAGCAGCTTGGTGAAGGGCTCGTCAATGGTCACCAGGCCCAGGTCGCGCATAACCTTGGTCCAAAAGCGTGCGTAGAGCAAGTGAAGGATGGCATGCTCGATGCCGCCTATGTACTGGTCCATGCCGCTGCCGCCGCTGGCTTGCGCCTGGTCCCGCATCCAGTAGTCGGTACCGGCACCCACCATTTGCGCGCTGTTTTGCGGGTCGCAGTAGCGCATGAAGTACCAGGACGAATCGACAAAGGTGTCCATGGTGTCGGTCTCGCGCCGGGCGGGCTTGCCGCAAACAGGGCAGACCACGCCGGCATGAAAGCCTTCGTGCTTGATCAGCGGATTGCCCGAGCCGTCCGGCACGCAGTCCTGCGGAAGGATCACGGGCAGGTCTTTTTCCGGCACAGGCACGGCGCCGTGTTCAGCGCAATGAATGATCGGGATCGGCGTGCCCCAGTAGCGCTGCCGGCTCACACCCCAGTCACGCAAACGCCAGGTGGTTTTCTTCTCGCCCAGGCCTTTGGCAGCCAGGTCGGCAGCCACGGCGTCCAGACAGGCTTTGAAGTGCAGGCCGTCGTAGCGGCCAGAGTTGACCGCAACGCCCGCGCCTTTTTCGGCGTACCAGTCCTGCCATTGCTTGTCGTTGAAGAGGCGCAAGGACGAGGTGGCGGGCGCGTCGGAGGCCGATGTTGAGCTTGCGTCTGAGGCCGCAGACGCGCCCGCTGCCTCGTCCGTCTTCGCCAAGCCCACCGCCACCACCTGCTTGATCGGCAAGTTGTACTTCAGCGCAAACGCAAAGTCACGCTCGTCATGCGCCGGCACACCCATCACGGCGCCGTCGCCATAACTCATCAGCACATAGTTGCCCACCCACACCTCGACCTGCTCACCCGTCAGCGGGTGTGTCACGAAGAGCCCGGTGCGCTCGCCTTTTTTCTCTTGCGTGGCGAGTTCTGCCTCGGTGGTGCCGCCGGCCTTGCACTCGTCCAGAAAAGCCGCCAGCTTCGGGTTGCTGGCCGCCGCATGCAGCGCCAGCGGATGCTCGGGCGCCACGGCGCAAAAGGTCACGCCCATGATGGTGTCGGCGCGTGTGGTGAACACAAACATGCGGCCGTCGCCGATCAGCGCGCCCGAGGCGTCTTTGATCTCGTGC
>CANIDW010000148.1 GCA_947466165.1 Comamonadaceae bacterium
GCGCAGTTGCTCGTCGCTGAGTTGCTCAAACTGCCCCTCCAGGGCATTGATGCGCTCAATCGTTTTGCGGTAAGTTTTCAGCAGCCGGTCGTTGCGACTGCCGAACAGCATGGTGAGTGGATTAAAAGCCATAGATACGAGGGCCCCGCCAACGCCATGCGCTTAGCTGAGGGCCAAACCTTTATTGAGAGCAACTATTGAGCCTGCGCAGTACACCAATGCGCTGCGCTAAAACCCTTCATTTTACCTTTGCCGGCCGGCCGGCACCGCAGTTTGCCGGGACGCCAGCCACGATAATCAGGAAGAATCCGGCCAAAGCAGACTTTCAGCCCATTTTTTAATGCCCATCACGCTATGAACGAACCCCACCGGCCGCACCAGGCCGTCAGCTTCAGTCAAGCCATCGACAATTCGCCCTCACTGGCCAAACTGGCCATGATGGCGCGGCAGTCCGCTGACATGCTCAAAAGCGTGGAGCGACTGTTGCCGCCGGCGCTGCGCGCCAGCGTCCAGGCCGGGCCCGTTGAAGGTGACATCTGGTGCCTGCTGGTAACGGGTAACGCGGCCGCTGCCAAAGTCAGGCAACTGGTGCCGACGCTGCAGGCTCAGCTCAAGGCCGACGGCCTGCCAATCCAGACAATTCGCCTGAAGGTTTTGCTGAACAAGTCAGCTCTGAGCTGAAAACGCCAGGCTCATGGCACATGCAGCCAAGCCGGAAAGTAAAAAAGCCTGAACGGGTCAGGCTTTTAAAGAGTGGTGCCGCTTGTCGGATTCGAACTGACGACCTACCGCTTACAAGGCGGTTGCTCTACCAACTGAGCTAAAGCGGCACAGGTGATAGTTTACTTCACCCTTTTAAGGGATGGGCGCGCACCCTGCGGTGTTTTGGGTGGTTCAGGCAACTCGTTGTTGTCTGGATCGCTGCCGGGGGCAGCAGCAGTCTCTGGCACCAGTTGCATCAAGCGCGTTTCGGCTGGCCCGTCTTGCGCAGACAAGGCGGCAGAAAAACCAGGGGTTAAGTGGTTGGCTGCAGCATCCTGCTCGGGGGCGGGGAAAGCCATGCCCTGGCCGTTTTCACGCGCGTAAATCGCAATCACATGGTCAATCGGTACGATGATTTCACGTGCGCTACCGGAGAACCGGGCTTTGAACTCAATGAATTCATTGCCAAGCTTGAGCGAGCTGGTCGCATCAAAACTGATGTTCAAGACGATCTCATTGTTCTTGACGTACTCACGCGGCACCTGCACAGACTCATCGACCCGCACCGCCACATAAGGCGTCAGCCCATGGTCGGTACACCACTCATACAGCGCCCGTATCAGGTACGGACGCGTGGAGCCTGCATCTAGCGCGTTCATGAATTCTGCCACCTGCTTTTGCCAGTCTGCGCTTATTTGCGCATGACCTTTTCAGAAGGCGTCAGCGCTTCAATGTAGGCCGGGCGCGAGAAAATGCGCTCGGCATACTTGAGCAGCGGCGCTGCATTTTTTGACAGGTCAATGCCGTAGTAATCCAGACGCCACAACAAAGGAGCGATGGCCACGTCCAGCATGGAGAAGTTGTCACCCAACATGAACTTGTTTTTCAGGAAAACGGGCGCGAGTTGCGTGAGGCGGTCACGAATGTGCGAGCGGGCTTTTTCAAGCATTTTCTCGTTGCCTTTGGTGGCGCGTGATTCGAGTGTGCTCACATGAACAAAGAGCTCTTTTTCAAAGTTAAGCAGGAACAAACGCACACGGGCACGGTCCACGGGGTCGCCGGGCATCAACTGTGGGTGGGGAAAGCGCTCGTCAATGTACTCATTGATGATGTTGGACTCATACAAAATCAGGTCACGCTCCACCAGAATCGGCACCTGGCCGTAGGGGTTCATGACATTGATGTCTTCGGGCTTGTTGTAGAGATCGACATCGCGAATCTCGAAGTCCATGCCTTTTTCAAACAACACAAAACGACAACGATGCGAAAAAGGGCAGGTTGTGCCTGAATAAAGAACCATCATGGCGGGGGACTCCTGGATACAAAGGAGTGGGAGACTTCAGATCGTAAAGACCCTGGCCTGCCACTCCAAAAGGTGCCGGGCATGGCTGCCCGGCGAAAAAAATTACTTGACGTTTTTCCAGAAAGAGGCATTCAGTCGCCATGCGACGAAACTGAAAATTCCTAGGAATAGCAGCACCCAAACGCCGATGCGCACACGGGTGTTTTGGGCGGGCTCGCCCATCCACTGCAGGTAAGCGACCAGATCGGAAACCGCATGGTCGTATTCCAGCGGCGTCATAGTGCCGGGGCTCACTTGCTTCCAGCCTTTGAGCACTTGCACATCATGGCCGTGGTTGCTTTGGGTTTCAAACTGCGGCTCTCGCACACCCTGCATTTCCCACAAAACATGCGGCATGGCAACGCCTGGAAAAGCCATGTTGTTCCAGCCGGTCGCCTTGGTCTCGTCACGGTAGTAAGTGCGCAGATAGGTGTAGAGGTAGTCAGCGCCACTTCCTTGAGCACCCGCACGTGAACGCGCAATGACAGTCAGGTCGGGCGGGTTGCCGCCAAACCAGTCTTTGGCTTGCTTGGGATCGATCGAGGCTTTCATGGTCTCACCGACTTTGTCAGTGGCAAACAGCAAGTTGTCTTTGATCTGCTGCTCAGTCAGGCCGATGTCCTTGAGCCGGTTGTAGCGCATGAAGGCGGCCGAATGGCAGTTCAAGCAGTAATTGACAAAGAGCTTCGCGCCGTTTTGTAAGGCGGGGAGGTCATTGGTTTTATTAGGTGCCTTGTCCCAGGCAATGCCACCTGTGGCTGCCTGCGCCGTCGAAGCCAGCAGCAAAGATGCCAAAAGAACCAACGCCAGTTGTTTGATTTTTTTCATGGTCTCGTTCTCCGGCTCAGTGAGCAACAAAGGTCACGCGCTCAGGCACAGGCTTGAAGGTGCCCAGGCGACTCCACCAGGGCATCAACAAGAAAAAGCCGAAGTAAAACAAGGTGCCGACTTGCGAGACACGCTCATTGATGGCGGAAGGCGCATTGATACCCAGATAGCCGAGCACGATGAAATTGATCACAAACACCGCATAGAGATACTTGTGCCAGTCAGGCCGGTAGCGAATCGACTTGACTTCGCTGTAGTCCAGCCAGGGCAGAAAAAACAAAATGATGACGGCACCACCCATCACCACCACGCCCCAGAACTTGGGATCAAAGACCAGCATGGCCGCCACGGCCACCAGGGCTACTGCAGCGATGGCGACCTTGAGCAGCATCGCCACACGGGCTTTGAGAATGGTGAAGGCGGCAGCGGCGACGACACAAGCCACGAAGACATACATCATCTCGCCGGTCACCGCACGCAGCATCGAGTAGTAAGGCGTGAAATACCAGACAGGCGCAATGTGTAACGGGGTCTTCAGAGGGTCAGCCGGAATGAAGTTGTTGTACTCCAGGAAGTAGCCGCCGGCTTCAGGGGCGAAGAAAATAATCGCCGTGAACACCATCAGGAACACACTAACCGCGAAAATATCATGCACGGTGTAGTAAGGGTGAAAGGGAATGCCGTCGAGCGGGTTGCCTTTGGCATCCTTGTGGGCCTTGATCTCAACGCCATCAGGGTTATTCGAGCCGACTTCATGCAGCGCGATCAGATGCGCCACCACCAAGCCCAACAGGACCAAAGGCACAGCGATCACATGAAAAGCAAAAAAGCGGTTCAGCGTGGCGTCACCCACCACATAGTCACCGCGAATCAGCAGCGCCAGGTCCGGGCCGATGAAAGGAATAGCAGCAAACAAATTAACGATCACCTGGGCGCCCCAGTAGCTCATCTGACCCCAAGGCAAGAGATAACCCATGAAGGCCTCAGCCATCAGCGCCAGGAAAATAGCGCAACCGAACAACCAGACCAACTCGCGCGGCTTGCGGTAGCTGCCGTACATCAGGCCGCGGAACATGTGCAGGTACACCACAACAAAGAAGGCACTGGCACCGGTGGAGTGCATGTAACGGATCAGCCAGCCCCAAGGCACATCACGCATGATGTACTCCACTGAGGCAAAAGCGAGGGCGGCGTCCGGCTTGTAGTGCATCGTCAGGAAAATGCCTGTGACGATCTGAATGACCAGCACCAGCAAAGACAGCGCGCCAAACACGTACCAGAAGTTGAAGTTCTTGGGCGCGAAATAGTTGCCAAGGTGATCGTTGTACAACTTGCTGGCCGGGAAGCGGTTGTCAACCCAGTTCAGCAATTTGGCGCCCATGGGGGCGTCAGGAGAAATTTCTTTTAGTTCAGCCATAACAGTTCCTACTAAGTAGAGGACCGGGCCTGCGGAGATACGCAGGGATGGTCCTGATAAGCCTTAGGCCTTTTTATCTTCGCCAATCAGCAACCGGCTTTCCGAGAGGTACATGTGCGGCGGCACCTCCAGGTTGTCGGGGGCAGGCTTGTTTTTGTAAACGCGACCTGCCATATCGAAGGTCGAACCATGGCAAGGGCACAAAAAGCCGCCCTGCCAGTCGTCAGGCAGCGATGCCTGACCACCCGTTTGGAATTTGTCCACCGGCGAGCAGCCCAAGTGCGAACAAATGCCCACGGCAACCATGACTTCGGGTTTGATGGAGCGGTTGTCGTTACGGGCGTAAGCAGGCGTCAGTTCTTCAGGCTTGCGCTTGGAATGCGGGTCGGCCAGCTGGCTTTCCGCCTTGGTCAGTGCCACGATTTGCTCAGGCGTGCGTTTGATGATCCAGACGGGCTTGCCGCGCCATTCAACCGTCAATTTTTCACCTGGCTTGAGGGCGGAAATATCCACCTCGACCGCCGCGCCGGCCGCTCTGGCCCGCTCAGAAGGCTGGAACGTGCTCACAAAGGGCACGGCCACCGCGGCTACGCCGGCACCACCAACCGCACAGGTTGTGACTATCCAGTTTCTTTTTTGCTGATCCACTGTGGCTCCTTCAGAGTCCACAAGGCTTGAATTAACGCTGGCTTGGGTCATGAAATTCCTTCAAGAACTCGCTTGAAAAATGCTTATAAGGGTCAACCCGCGA